>CAZLJG010000501.1:0-1971 GCA_964559545.1 uncultured Solibacteraceae bacterium
CGGGATGTCGTACGTGACCGTCTGCAACGCGCCGGTGTAAAACGTGCTCGCCACACCATAGGAGCCATAGGCCCCGCCATCCAGCAGCGTCTGGAGGTCAAGCCCTGTGATCTTGCCGTCGTTGGTGACGCCCGCGCGGAAGCGCATCAACACCGGATGCCGTCCGCGATGGCAATAAAACACTTCTTCCCGATTCAGACAAATCTTGACCGGGCGGTCCAACCGCATGGCCGCGTACGCCACGACCACTTCGTGATTAAACGGATCGCTCTTGCCGCCGAACCCCCCGCCGTTCGGTGTGGCGATGACCCTGATGTGGGCTGCGGGAATCGACAACGCCTTGGCGAGCGCGCGATGCAGGTAGTGCGGCGTCTGCGTGCTCGAGTACACGACGAGTTTGCCATCCTGGTCCTTGGTGGCCACCGTCGCGTGTTGTTCGAGTGGAAGGTGCGTGTTGCCCTCAAAGAAGAACAGGTCGTCAAAGACGTGATCGGCCTTCTCGATCGCGTCGTCCACCTCACCGAACTGCAGCGCCACGGCTTTGTGCACGTTCCCGAAGTCGCCGTAATCGTGAATCCTCGGCTCCGGATAGGTCAGGCTGTCGATCGGCGACGCAAACGTGCGCAGCGGCTCGTATTCGACCTCGATCAGGTTCGCCGCCGCTTCGGCCGTCGCCTCATCGCGGGCCACCACTGCGGCAACCGGGTCACCCACAAACCGCACCACGTCGCGGCACAGCGCATGTTCGTCGTGACTCACCGGCAAGATGCCATAGGCGATCGGAAACTGTTCGCCGGTCAACACCAGATGCACGCCATCCACGGCCTGCGCCTTTGTGATGTCCACCTTCACGATCTTTGCGTGCGGCACACTCGACCGCAGCAGACGGCAATGCACCATCCGGGGCAACATCACATCGTCCGCAAACTTCGTCTGTCCGGTGACCTTCGCGCGGCCATCGACACGGCGCCTGGGAACACCGATGACGTTGGGCGTCGCCATCACAGGTCCCCCCGGACTCCTGGACCCCTGGACCCCTGGACCCCTGGACCGACGCGCGCAGCTTCCTCCACTGCATCGAGAATCTGCTGGTAGCCCGTGCAGCGGCAAAGGTTGCCCGAGAGGGCTTCCTTGATGAGTTCGCGTGAGGGGTTGGGTTCGCGGTCGAGGAGCGCCTTCGCGGTGATCAGAATGCCGGGGGTGCAGTAGCCGCACTGTGCCCCGCCGAGATCAGCGAAACACTCCTGCAGTGGATGCAGCCGCCCATCCTGGACGAGGCCTTCCACCGTGGTGACATGCCGGCCCTCACACTCGTGCGCGACCACCAGGCACGACAGCAGGGGCTGGCCATCCACCAGGACGGCACACGCGCCACACTCGCCGAGTTCGCACCCGTGTTTGGTGCCCGTCAGGTTCAAATCCTCGCGGAGCACCTCAAGCAACGTCTTGTCGGGATCCACCAGCGTGTCGGCCGGTTCCCCGTTCACTGTCATGGTGATCCGAAGCTTATTCATACAAGTCCTCAAGAATGGTAATCGGAACTTCGTATAAACTGCGCGCACTATGAAATCTTCTTCCCTCCGTCGGCTTGGCGTCAGCACCCTTCTTCTTGCAGCGGCAGCCTGGCCGTTGACGACCACGCCGCGGGCGCAGCAGGCACCGGCAGCGCCGTCGGCTGCTGCGACCGTGCCGAAGGATCTGAAGCCGCTGCTGCTCCCGCGACAGAGTGAATTGCGGATTCCCATCCAGTGGTACACGGCCGACCGCCAGGTGCTGGCGCAGAACTACCTGCCCGGGGTCGGCGGTGGGGGTGGACGTGGCGGCGGCGGTGGACGTGGCGGCGGGCGTGCGGGTGGCGCCCCAGGGGCGGCCCCGGCGGCTCCCGCAGCACCACCGATCGTGCTTCCGTCGCTGTCTACGAACCGCATCGCGCGCCTCAAACGCCTCGACATGGACTGGCAGCTGGCGCTC
>CAZLJG010000502.1:0-1961 GCA_964559545.1 uncultured Solibacteraceae bacterium
TCGCGGGTGAAGAGTCCCGCGAGCGTGGTACCGATGGCCTTGCTTGATTCCCAGGTCTCGTCCACCGACATCCGCGCGGCTTCCACGAACCCCGGTTCGAGCCGTCGGGTTTCACCCCCGCTGATCTGCATGCCGACCATCCCGACCTCACCGACGAGTTCAGGGGTGACGACGATGTCGGAGACGGCGCCGGCGCGTTCGACCGTGAAGGTCATCGGGGCGTTGGCGCTTTTCTGAATGCGGCTGATGATGCCTTCGCGCGTGACGCCTCGTTCCCCGTTCACGGCGAGGATCACATCGCGAAGCTGGAAGCCCGCGCCTGCGGCCGGACTGTTCGGGCTGATGACTTGAATCTGGGGGCGCAGGACCGGGGCCACACCGATCGTGCCGATGTCGAAGCGGCCTTCGGCGGCCGGGGTCAGGATGATGGTGACCGGCGTACCCACGCGGTCGATCGCAAGTTCGACCTCACGATTGGCGCGTGGCATCACCGCCATGTCGAACTGGTCCCATGTGTCGACCGCCGTGTCGTTCACGCGCACGACGCGGTCACCGACCTGCACGCCGGCCTTTGCGGCCACGCCATCAGCGGCCAGCGCACCAATCACCGGTGGCGCGGAGCGATACAGCGGGACGTCCGCGCCCTGCGTCAACACAAACGTGGTGAGGATCAGCGCCAGCGCGATGTTCATCACTGGACCGGCCAGGTAGACCTGGAAGCGGATCCACTTGCTCTTCGACAGAAACTCCGTCGGATCGCCGGACGGTTTGTCTTCGGCGGTCTCACCCGCCAGCTTGACGTAGCCGCCGAGCGGAATCGCGCTGATGCAGTATTCGGTGTCGCCCCTGGTGACCTTGATCAGCTTTGGGCCGAAGCCCAGCGAAAACGCGAGGACCTTGACGCCATACCAGCGCGCGACCAGAAAGTGCCCGAGTTCGTGCACAAAGATCAGGACGCCCAGGACAAAGAGGAACGGAATGATGGTCTGTACGAATCCGAGAATGCTGCTCATAGGGACATCCCGATGGTAGCGTACCGGCCCGATTCACAGGGAGGCACGGAGGTCACCGCACCTGCCCCAGCAGGGCTACAAGGGCTTTCCGGGGAATTTCGTCCAGGGCGAACACCTTGACGTGCCGCACGTGTTTGCCGCTGCCGGCGAGCAGTTCCTCGGGGTCGTCGAGGGTGGCGCCAGCAAAGAAACCGAACTGGACATGGTCCGGTTCGGCATGGATATACACCTTCGGCGCGTCATCCATCGTCCAACAACCCTGTCCCCACTTCACGGTCGGAGTGAACTCCGGCGCGGTCTTCTTCACGATGCCTGCGAGCGCGGTGATGAGTTTCTGATTCGCGGCCGACTGGTCGCGTTTCCACTCGGCGAACGAAGCGTAGGCTTTCATCTTCTGCGGCTTCACGACTTCTCCACGCGTTCGTGATCGATGTCAGCGATGAGGGTCCAGACGAGCAGGCCCAATGCGGGATAAAACACAGCGCCGAACGAGAACCCGGTGACAACCGCATACAGACCAACCACGATGCCCATGGCGATGATGACACCACGCCGCCGCCGGAGTGCGCCCCAGCTCGCGATCAGTGAGGCAATCGCGGGCAAGGCGACCATCGAGAGCGCTTCGCCGATCGTCGGGCGCCGGCCACCGACCATCATTGGCGCGGTCATCATCCATCCGGCGGCGACGAGGCACGACGCGGCGGCGGCCAAGGCCAGACCGACGGCGACGCGGGAGTCAGATTTCGACACGCCCTCGGAACCCGCGCGCGGCGTAATAGGATTCCGCGCCGTTGTGGTAGACGAACACCTGACCGAAGCGGCGATCGCAGAAGAGGGCTCCACCGAGCACGCGGATATTTCTTGGAGTCTGGATCCAACTTGATGTCTTGAGGTCGAACTCGCCGAGTTCCTGGAGTGCTCGGTACTGTTCTTCGGTCAGCATCTCGA
>CAZLJG010000503.1:0-1961 GCA_964559545.1 uncultured Solibacteraceae bacterium
CGAGACACCCAGGGCCGGGACGACCAGCTTGATGGTGCCGGAACCGGTCACCGCCTTCGGGGCCACACCAGTCTGACGCGCCTGACGTGCGCGCCGGACGCGCGCGCGCCGGTGCGCAACGGCGCGCAACCACACGTCACACCACGCCACGACGCACAATGGCGTCCCAACACGCCATCCGCTCGAGGCTTTGTTAACGCAGCGAACGAAGTTAAACCAAAAGGTGTCGTCACCCCCGCTTCGCGTCCACGCGCCGTTGGATGATCGCGCACACGTCGCCGGCCGTGGTCTCGTCCACGTTGATGCCTTCGATGACCGACCGCTTGAATTGAATCGTTCGCGAGTGGCCACCCTTGTCGGTGAACCCGATGGTCAGCGTCTTGTTCAGGAAGTAGTAGAGTCCGCCGGCGATCAGACCCGGGATGCCGAGCATGAAGAAGGTGAAAAATCCAACCACCACGGTAATCACCAACGCCTCTTTCCAGGGCTTGGCGTAGCCGTAGGACGTCGAGCACGTGTTTTCGATCGGGGTCAACACGCGCACAAAGCCTTGAAGGGATCCCTCCTCCAGCGCGGCCCTGGATGCGGACGTATTCGCCGGTTTCGGGCTGGGGTTGGTCGTGGGCCTGCCACGACGTAATCACGAACGCTGCCATAGACACCTCACGGACGCAGCCTAGGCACAATCCCCTCGGGAACCTAGCGCCATGGCGCGCAGCGTGTGCATGGCCTCGCGCCAGACCGCGCCGCGGCACACATTGGCGCACCGGCCACGGTCGGCCCGGCCGCGATGAACCGGGGTACACTTGCTCCCCGATGCAGTTCCACGACACGCCGATTGCAGGCGCGTTCCTGATTGAATGGACGCCGATTCCCGATGACCGGGGGTCGTTTGCGGTCGGGTTTTCGCGCGAGGCGTTTGAGGCCCGGGGGCTGAACGCCCGGGTGGCCCAGATCAACTTCTCCCAGAACACGGCCAGGGGCACGTTGCGGGGGATGCACTTTCAGCTGGCGCCGTTTGCGGAAGCCAAGGTCGTCCGGTGCCTGCGCGGCGCCGCGTTCGACGTGATTGTGGACCTCCGACCCGAGTCGCCGACCTACTGCCAGTGGCACGGCGTAGAGTTGACCGCCGACAACGGTCGCGCCGTGTATCTGCCCGAAGGCGTCGCACATGGCTTTCAGACCCTGATGGACGACACCGAAATCATGTACACGGTGTCGGCGCCGTACACCCCGTCGCACTACCGCGGCGTCCGCTGGGACGACCCGGCCTTCCGCATCGACTGGCCCGCCACCCCGGCGCGCACGATGCACGAACGCGACCGCAACTACCCGGACTTTTCCCGATGACCCAACCTGACGTACTCGTAATCGCCGACCGCACCTTCACCTCCCGCCTCGTCGTGGGCACGGGCAAGTACCCGTCGCACGCGGTGATGCAGGCGGCACACCTCGCGTCGGGCACCGAGATGGTGACCGTCGCGGTTCGCCGCGTGGACCTGACGGCCAAAGGCGAAGGCTCCCTGCTCCACTGGATCAACCGCGAGAAGATCTTCCTGCTGCCCAACACGGCCGGGTGTTACACGGCCGACGATGCGATCAGGACGGCGAGATTGGGACGGGAAGCCGGTCTGTCGAATTGGGTGAAGCTGGAAGTGATCGGCGACGAGCAGACGCTGTTCCCCGACAACGAAGCGCTGATTGAGGCCACCAAGGTGCTGGTGAAGGAAGGATTTGTCGTGTTGCCGTACACCAACGACGACCCGATTGCCTGCCGCAAGCTGGCCGACGCAGGGGCTGCGGCCGTGATGCCGCTTGGCGCGCCGATTGGCTCGGGCCTCGGCATTCAGAATCCGAACAACCTGCTGATCATCAAGTCGCAGGCCAAGGTCCCGGTCATTGTTGATGCGGGTGTCGGCACGGCGTCCGATGCCGCGATCGCGATGGAACTGGGCGTGGAT
>CAZLJG010000504.1:0-1958 GCA_964559545.1 uncultured Solibacteraceae bacterium
ACGCTGCGCCCTCACATCGTCCGGTACGGTCAACAGGATGCGCAGGTCGATGAGCTCGATCAGGTTGCCGTCCATGTCCTTCACAAAGAAGAACCAGTGGCCACGGGGTGACTGCTCGGGCTTGCTGACGATCTCCACGCCTTTGCTGACGAGATAGTCGTGCCACTTGTGGCAGTTCTTCACGTTGAACGAGATGTGCGTGATGCCGACGCGGTGCCAGGTGATCGGCTCGAGCGGCAGCTGGGGCTTGAACTCGAAGATCTCCATGACGCCGCCACCGGGCGCGCGAATCCAGCCGATCTTCAGCGTCGGATCCGGCGCATCAACCCCGAAAAAGGCCTTGATGCGTGACGGAGGCGTGTCGCCGGCCGCCACCAGCGGGCAGCCGAACACGTCCCAATAGAACTTCACGGCCTTGTTGAAGTCCGACACCGTGATGCCGACGTGACTGAATGAACGAGCTCTCATAAGGTCTCCACGAGATGTGCCGACGCGCGCAAGGCCTGCGCGATCACCGTCAGCGCCGGGTTCACCGCGGCTGACGACGGGAAAAACGACGCATCAACGACGAACAGGTTGTTGATGTCGTGCGTGCGGCAGAACGGATCGAGCACCGACTGCGCCGGGTCTGTCCCGAAGCAGAGTGTGCCACATTGGTGGGTGGTGTTCGACCGGTTGTGTGAGTAGCCGACCACGCCCCAGTACCCCAGCTCCCGCAGCATCTTCTTCGCTTCCGCCACGAGCTGTTTGTGCGCCCGGACGTTGTTGGGCCGGTAGTGCAGTTGAATCCCGCCGTTCGAATCCACCGTGACGCGGTTGTCGCGGACCGGCAGGTCCTCGGTCATGGCGAGCCAGTCCACCGCCCGGGCCATGAACGCTTCATACATCCAGTTCGGGATCCACGGCACCACCGTCTTGGCCTGCACGGCGTAGGCGCGGCCCTGCGACTGAATCTGCCCGAGTGGATAGGGTGACCGCGGACCGGCGAAATAAAAATCGTTGATGGCGACGGTTTTCTGGAACACCGTGCGATTGATGCGAAACGGATGCACCGCCTCCATCATCGTCGCCAGGTGCGCCATGTAGCGACGGCCAACGAGTCCTGATGAATTGGCGAGGCCTTCCGGATGGGCGTCGTTCTTCGAGCGCAGGAGCAGCGCGGCAGAGTTGACCGCCCCACACGACACGATGAAGCGTGACGCGGTGAGCCGTTCGAGTGAGCCGTTGCGCCGCACGTCGACGGCGACGACCTGCTTGCCCGACGGGTCCGTGATGAGCCGTTCCGCGAACGTGTTGGTCCAGAGGGTGATGTTCGAGTGGGCGAGCGCCGGCTTGAGCGCACACACTTCTGCGTCGCTCTTGGTGTGGAACTGGCAGGGGAACGAGTTGCAGAACGCACACAGCGTGCAGCCGCCGGGTTCACCGGGCCTGATCAGGCCGAGCGGCAGATGAAACGGACGCAGACCCTGCGCGCGCATGCCCTCGACCAGTTCCGCCATCAGCGGCGCGTGGGCGATCGGCGCAAACGGATAGGGCGGACGATCACCCTCGGTCGGGTCGTCACCGGTCTGACCGTGCACGTGATACAGCCGCTCCGCGCGGTCGTAGTAGGGCGCGAGGTCGTCGTAGGTGATGGGCCATGCCGGCGAGGTGCCGTCAATGTGCTCGACCGCGCCGAAGTCTTCCTTGCGCAGGCGGAACAACGCACTGCCCCAGAACTTGCTGTTGCCGCCGACGTTGTAATGCGAATACGGAATAAACGACCGGCCGTCGCCGTCGAGCCACGTCTCACGTGTGCGGTATCGCAGTTCGCCCCAGACCACCGCGGGGTCGCGGTTGCCGTCTTCCTGCGGGATGTGATCGCCGCGCTCGAGGACGAGCACCCGCGCGTCGTGGCCCGCCAGTTCGTGCGCGACCGTGCCGCCGCCTGCGCCGCTGCCGATGATGATGATGTCGAA
>CAZLJG010000505.1:0-1951 GCA_964559545.1 uncultured Solibacteraceae bacterium
GCCGTCTTTCCGACGACGTTGGCCCATGCCTCGCACCGGGCCACTCACGGCGCCCGTCGTGTATTTCATCGCCTGTGTGCGCGACTCTTCGGTCGTGATCAGGTCGTCGAGTTTGCGACCCACGACTTCGGCCTGCGTGTAGCCGTAGAGCATCTCGAAGGCCGGGTTGCAGGTCTTTACGCGATGGTCGGGGTCGAGGGTGACGATGGCGACCGGATTGTTGAGGACGAGGTCTTCGAAGTACTGCCGCTGGCGCTGCGCGGCGGAGTAGAGGCGCGCGTTTTCAATCGCGATCGCCGCCTGGGGCGCAAACATGTTCAGCAGGCGGATGTCGCCCGTGCCGAACTTCCGTGCGGAGTCCGAGTGCCACACGCTGATGGCGCCCACGACGCGGGGGCCCATCAGGAGCGGCACCACAGCGACGGCGCGAATCGACGTGTCGGCATATTGGCCCGAGCGTCCCGTCCACGTCTGGTAGTCGGGAATCACGAACGCTTCGCGCGTCCGCGCCACTTCGCCCATCGCGCCTTCGCCCAACTGGAGACGGGTGCCGATGCCACTGCGGTGGACGCTGGTGGTGGCAACGACCACGAGTTGATTCGAGGCTTCGTCGATGGTCGCGAGTTCCGCGCCCGCGGCGCCGAGCAGGGTGACCGCACGGTCGAGCACAGCGTCGAGCAGTTTCTCCAGTTCCAGTTCACTGGAGAGGTCGGCCATCGTGGCGATCAGCGCCTGCTGCGTGTCGACAAGGCGAAGGCGTCCGACAGCGATCGCGGCGAGGTTCGCCGCGGCCGTGAGGATTTCGAAGTCTTCCGAGTTGAACGCATCCGGTTCGCGGCTTTCGACAACGAGGACGCCGACCGGGGTGTCGTCGATTTTCAGGGGGACGTCGACTTCGGAGCCAGTGCTCAGGCCCGTGACGTACCGCGGGTCCTTGGTAACGGCCGGCGTGTAGTGCAGCTTGCCGTCTTCAAGCGGCCGCGCGCTCAGGCCCTGGCCGGCGGGAATGCGGAAGTTGTCGGGCAGGTCGGCCCAGCCCACGCGGGCTTTGAGCACCCGTTCACCCGTCGCCGGGTCGAGCAGGAACACGCCAACGTAGTCATACCCGAGCGCCGGGTCACACAACCCGTCGACGACCGACCGGTAAATCGCGCCTTCGTCGTGCGCCGCGGCGATCTGTTCCGAGAGCTTCAGGAGTGCGGCTTGTCGCCGCGCTGCGCGCTGGGTACTGTGCCGGGCCATGGGGAGCGCGTGGAGTCTACCAGCTTGTCCTCAAGGAGCCCAAGGGCTTTAGCCCTTGGGATTCCCGCGGGCTAAAGCCCGCGGGCTCCGAAGATCACTTCGCGGTAAACACCAAAAAATACTGGTACGGCAGGAACGTGTGTTCCTTGACGAGGGTGAAGCCGTTGGCCTGCATCTGGGCGATTAGGGCTTCGCGAGCGATCTTCATGTCGATGGGCGGGCCGACCGGGGTTTCTTCCTTCTTGAAGTCGATCATCACGACCTCGCCGCCGGGTTTCAGGGACTTCTTCATCAGCGCGAGGTAGGCCGGCTGGTCGGCGATGTGGTGCCACACGTCCACGATGAGGAAGCGGTTGACGGGCTGCGGCAGCAGCGGGTCGTCTGGCTTGGCGAGGATGGTGGAAATATTCAGCAGCTTCGCGCCGGCGATGCGTTCATTGAGGTGGCGCGTCATGTCGGGGCTCACGTCCACGGCGTACACGTGGCCGCTGGTGCCGACGTGCCGGGCGAGTCGCAGCGAGAAATACCCCGACCCTGCGCCGATGTCGGCGATGACCTCGCCGTCTTTCACGTCCAGCGCCGTCATCACCTCGTGCGGCTTCTGATACTTGTCGCGCTCCGGATCCTCCAGCGCCTTGATGTACGCCTCGGGGTTTGTGTGCAGTGCATGCATCTCCGCCATCGTCTTCGGGTTCTGGGCGGCGAGGGG
>CAZLJG010000506.1:0-1947 GCA_964559545.1 uncultured Solibacteraceae bacterium
ACAACCGCTTCATGGCGTCGGAAAACGGTGGGCGCACGTTCCGGCAGATTCAAGGGACACTCGTGCATCTGTTGCCGCACGGCTCGACCGTGCTGCACCTTGACCAGCACGATCTGTGGATCAACCCCTCGAACGGAGACCACATGTTGCTGGGCAACGACGGCGGTCTGCACCTCAGTTATGACCGCGGCGCCTCATGGCTGCATCTCAACAACATCCCGATCGGCGAGTTCTACGCCGTGACGGTGGACATGGATACGCCGTACAACATCTACGGCGGCACCCAGGACAACGCCGCGTTGTTTGGCACTTCCAAACAGACGCTCGCTCATGACCGCGGCGACCAGTGGACGCACGTCTATCTCGACCAGTGGGGCGGCGGCGACTCGTACTTCACCTACCGCGATCCGTCCGACAAGGACGTCTTCTACTACGAGCATCAGTTCGGTGACCTGCGACGCAAGCGCATGTCCACGGGGCGCACTGAGTCCATTGCCCCCAGAGCGCCGCGCGGCCAACCGGCGTATCGCACCAACTGGATGACGCCGTTCTTTTTCTCTGCGCACGACCCTCGCACGATGTACTACGCGACCGAGCGCCTCTTCAAGTCGCCCGACCGTGGCGATACGTGGGCGGCCGTCAGTCCCGACCTCACCAGTGCTCCGCCGGTGCAGGGCAACGTGCCCTGGGGCACCCTGACCAGCGTGTCGGAGTCGCCCTTGCGGGCCACGCTCCTCTACACCGGTGCTGACGACGGGCGGTTGCATGTGACCCGTGATGGCGGCACGACGTGGACACGCATCGGCGAGCACCTGCCGGAGCGGTGGGTCTCGCGAGTCGTGGCGTCACGCCACGACGAAGCCACCGTGTACGTCACGCTTACCGGCTATCGATTCAACGAGTTCGCGGCGCACATCTATGTCTCACGTGACTACGGGCAGACGTGGACGTCGCTTGTGGGCAACCTCCCGGCGGAACCGATCAACGTCGTTGGCGAGGATCCCACAGACGCGCGCATTCTCTATGTGGGGACCGACTCCGGCGTGTATGCCTCCGTGGATCGCGGCGCAACGTGGATGTCGCTGCGCGCCAACCTGCCCACCATTCCGGTGCATGACCTGGTCGTGCATCCACGCGAGAGCGACCTGGTCATCGCCACACATGGGCGCAGCATCTACGTCGCGGACATCAAAGCGGTTCGGGCGCTCCGCTGAGCCTAGAATAGCGCCGGGTTCTCTGGAGGGATTATGCGCCACGTCCGTCTGTCTGTTGTTGCTGCCTGCGTCGCGGTGCTTCTCGCCGTGGCGTCGCCCTCGCTGCTGACGGCGCGGCAATCGCCCACGCTCACGGCGCAGGACTTCGCTGCGCTCACGTTCAGGACGATTGGCCCCGCCAACATGAGCGGCCGGTTTGTGGACATGGCGGTCGTCGAGTCTGACCCGTACGTGTTCTACGTTGCCAGTTCCACGGGTGGCATGTACAAGACCACCGACAACGGCGTCACCTTCACGCCGGTGTTCGAGCGCGAGGGCACACACTCGCTCGGGGACGTCGAAGTGTTCCAACCGAACCCCTCCATCGTCTGGGTCGGCACCGGTGAACGGGCCAATCGCCAGAGCACGTCCTGGGGAGACGGGGTGTACAAGTCCACCGACGCCGGTCGCTCGTGGACCAACATGGGACTCCGCGACTCCCACCACATCGGCCGCATCGTCGCGCATCCAAAGAATCCAGACATCGTGTACGTCGCCGCGATGGGGCACCTGTGGGGCCCGAACCAGGAGCGCGGGCTCTACAAGACCATCGACGGTGGGAAAAGCTGGCAGGCGGTGTTGCAGATTGATGCCGACACCGGTGTCGTGGATGTCGCGATGGATCCTTCCAACCCGGACACCCTGTATGCGGCGAGTTATCAGCGGCGCCGCACATCGTATGGGTTTCATGGAG
>CAZLJG010000507.1:0-1937 GCA_964559545.1 uncultured Solibacteraceae bacterium
TCCGAAGCGCGAGCGGCGGCGGTGGTGACCTATCTGACCGCGGCCGGCATTCCACCGGCGCGCTTGAAGTCGCGCGGGTTCGGAGAACAGCAGCCCATGGCGACCAACGACACCGACAAGGGTCGGCAACAGAATCGCCGCGTGGAATTCCTGGTGGTATCCAAATGAATATGAGAGTCGGACTCACGATTGGCGCGGTGGCGCTGGCGACGATGGTGTCGGTGCATGCCCGGCAGGGCGTGACGTTGAGTCTTGCGCGAGCGGAAATTCAGGTGGGTGAACGCGTGGTCGCGCAGATCACGGCTCCTGCCGGCGCGCCAGTCTCGATCACGATCGCGGGGCCCTCGGCGATTGCACCGGTCGCGGCCACTGGCACGGGCGTGTCTCAACCCGTGACCGTCGGGCCGTTCGCACAGCCAGGCACGTTCACGATCACGGCATCCACCGGCACGGCGGCTCAGCGTCGGCAGGCCACCGCCACACTGCGGGTCACCTGGGCGGACGGCGGCGATCCGGTGTCAGGCACGCGCGTCGGGCCCTCGGTCGCGCGCGCGGCGGACGCGTTGCTTGAAGCGATCAACGCCTCGCGCACCAGCGTGTCACGACTCCCCTCGACTGAACCGACGATCGCCGAGACCAAGGCGGCGATCGACCAGCTCCTCCGCGAGTTGGCCGACATTCGACGCCGCATGGCGGAATCGGCGGCGACCATCGACGGGTACGGCGGGTTGCTGGAACAGGAAACCAACGCAACCCGCGAAGCAAAAGACGCCTACTCCCGCATCGCGCGGGAAATCAATCAGGTGCTCGATCAACAGGCGCAACAGATCGCGGCCTTCGGGCGCGATGCGACGGCGGCCCCGGTAGACCCGTGCCTGGCCGCGATGGCCGTGGCCGCGACGCTGGACGGCGCGCGCGCCAGCATCAACGCGATGCAAGGCGCCGTCCGCCAGTTCGGCCGCGAACGCGCAGCCGGCGCCGCCGACGGCGCCGACTGGGCGCGCAGTCACGCCACCGCCGGCCGGCCGCTGCGTGGCGAGGGCACGCCGCAGTCGAGCGCGGACGACTGGCGCCAGATGAAGGGGAAGATCGAAGCCCTCGTGGCCACCGGACAAGCGGCCTCGTTCAGCGACGCACAACGTACCGTCGAACGGGCCACCGGCAACAGTGGCCTCGGCGGATACGCCACGCGACAGTGTGTGAAATACACCGGAGAGATGTCGGGGAGCACCCACGTGGAGGCCCTCGACAAAGGTCAGCCGTTCTACGCGCTTGATAACAACTGGACCGCACGCATCGAATTGTCGGCCGCCCGGTCGGTGACGCCGGGACAGGACGCACCGGTTCGTGGCGTTATCCGCGGCGAAGCCAAGGACTTCAAGGTGCGCAACCTTCTGCGCAGTCTGTACGGCGGACGCCCCGCTGACTCCATCCAATACCTGCAGAACGACCCGCCTCCCGAACAGCAGGCAGGCGCATTGTTCGTGGTGGCTGTGGAGGGCACGATTCGCGGCACGCAGATGACCCTCAAGCTGCGCCCTGGCGGCGTGGATTACGCCGGCAGAGTCACCGGGAAAATCGCTGCGGTGGTGATTCCCATGGGGTCACCCGTGCCATTGGTCCAGACCTATGACCTGCCGTTCCAGGGCGGCGCCTGGCAACTGATGCGCGCCATCGGGCCGGAGGGCACGACGGAACGCCCGTTGGTCATCACGGTGAGCGGCGACAAGCGTCTGGTGGAGGCGGCGTATCCGCGCACACTCACCGCACCCGGCGCGAGGGGCAACTTCGCCATCAAGATTCGTTTGTGCCACGGCTGCGAATAGGCTGACGGCTGTCGCCGCCGGATACAATCGTTGCCGTGAGCGGCGCGCCGACCCAATTCGACATCATCATCATCGGCAGCGGCGCAGGCGGCGGCACGGTCGCGCACGAAC
>CAZLJG010000508.1:0-251 GCA_964559545.1 uncultured Solibacteraceae bacterium
GCAGTGGGTGGCAAAACGGAGACGCGGCTCGTGGGGATTCGCGTCGTCAACTGAGTCTTCGGAAATGACAGGGAGGTTCGATGTGCGGCTAGTGTGGTGGCTGATATCGGCCGCAACTGTGCTGGGTAGCGCCGCTGTCTCAGCGCAAGGCCCGTTGACGAGGCCGGCTCCAGCGCAAACGATCCACCTGCGCTGTGCAGCTTTATGGGATGGCCGTAGCGACCAGGTGCAGCACGATATTGTCGTCGCGA
>CAZLJG010000508.1:261-1933 GCA_964559545.1 uncultured Solibacteraceae bacterium
GTTCGGGGCCTCGGCACAGCCCTGCCGCCGCAGTCGGGAGAGGTGATCAATGTGCCCGGTCAGACATGCCTGCCGGGCCTTATCGACACCCACACGCATGTGCTGGCGCTCAGCAGCAGCGAGGTGCAGCAGGGGGCCGAGAAGGAGTCGGTCGCTGCCAGAACCCTGCGCGGCGCGAACCTCGCCCGGCGAGCGCTCGACTACGGATTCACGAGCATTCGCGACCTGAACAGCATGGGCGCCGGGGCGGCTGATGCGGACATCAGTCGGGCGATAAGTCGCGGACTGATCGTTGGGCCACGCATGCAGGTCTCCACGAGCGCCTTGTCCACCAGCGGGGCGCCGGCGTCATTTGTCACCGCGTGTGACGGGGCCGACGCATGCCGGCGGGCGGTGCGGGAAGCCGTTGGGCGTGGCGCCCATTGGATCAAGGTGTTTGGTGATCGGGGTGTGCGGCGCGTCGAGGACATCTTCGACGATCAGCCGACGTTTACGCTTGAGGAACTGGGCGCCCTGACTGATGAAGCCCACCGCCAGGGGCGACGGGTCGCAGCGCACGCCAGCGGAAAGACGAGTGTACGGATCGCAGTGGAAGCGGGCGTCGATTCCCTCGAGCATGGCATGTACATCGCGCCTGAAGATGTACGCACGATGGCGGCCAAGGGCATCTGGTATGTGCCCTCGCTCTACCTCATGACCAAAGCGGTGTTCACTTCCCCTGAACAGGAAGCGCAGTCCCAGCGTGGGATTGCGATTATTGTCGACACGTTCCGCCGCGCACACCAGGCGGGCGTGAAGATCGCGTACGGCAGCGATATCGGAGCGTTCGATTGGACCACGACTCCCGCGATGCAGTTGCCGCTGATGGTGCAGCACGGCATGACCCCTGCGCAGGCGTTGGCGTCGGCGACGGCGGCGGCCGCAGAATTGCTGCAGACGCAGCGCGATGTCGGAACCATTGAGCCCGGTAAGTTCGCCGACATTATCGCCGTGCCTGGCAACCCACTCGACGACGTGACGCTTCTGCAGAAGGTGAGTTTTGTCATGAAGGGTGGAGTGGTGATTCGTCAACCGTTGTCCAGATAGCGCATCGACCGCGAGGTCACATGTTGCAGGCGCCCGCCCGGAGGTCTATCGTCTAGGTATGAACGTTGCACCGGCGTCACGCCATCTGCTTCGGGATGCCATTGTGACCTTTCTCGTCGTCCTGCTCGCCTACGGGGCCTTTGATGACATCACCACCGATCGCGACACCTCATTCGTCGTCGAGTGGGTCGCGCTCGCCGTGTGTGCGGTGTGGTTGGGCTCGGTGGTCTGGCGTCTGCTGCGGGGTGGGCATCGATGGTTGGGCTCGATGTCGATGGTTGCACTGGTGGCCGGCGTCGGAGCCGGCGCGTTGGTGAGACCGGGTGCCGATCCGTTCCCGGTGGAGTTCTTCGCGGCTATCGGCGCGTTGCTCTGGTTCCTGGCGTTGGCAGCCATTCTGGCCGGTCAGGCGGCCCTACAATATCGGCGGGGAACACCATGAACCGCATGTCACGCACGTCTTGGATCGTCGCAGTTGGATTCGTCGTGTTGAACTCGGGGCTCCTGGCCCAGGCAAAGCCGAATTTCGGAGGCCGCTGGGTGCAGGTGAGTCCAGAACCTGGGGCCGGCCGTGAGGACCTCGTGA
>CAZLJG010000509.1:0-1932 GCA_964559545.1 uncultured Solibacteraceae bacterium
TCGGCGGTTTGCGGCGGATACTCGTCGAACACGTTGTCGATGACACCCGTGATCGTGAAGTTATCCGTGATCGCCCAACGCGCCGAAAGGTCGAAATAATCGGCTGCCGGCGAGATGTTGGCGGTCGCGGGACCACCGATACCACCGAAGCCGTTGGCTGAGACAACTTCCGGCGTGTGGAACCAGCGGCCGAAGATCGTCCAGTCGCCGACATTGTACGTCACGGTCAGCACGGACTTGTAGTCCGGGAACGCGCCGCCGATGCCGCCCGACGTCGTGCCAGTGAAGTCCGCGTTGTTGATGCGGAATTCGTCCAGGATCGAGTAGAGCTCATTGATCGTGAGTTGGCCTGGGCCGATCGGAACCGACCACTCGAACTGGAAGTCGATGCCCGACGTCGCGAGCGCGGCTTGGTTCGAACGGAAGGTGTTGACGAAGTTGATCTGACCTGTGCCGGCCGTACGAGAAATGCGGCTGCAGCTCGCTGCGACGTTGTTGACGTAGCAATCGTTCAGGTAGAACGCGACGCCGAGACCGAGGATAACGTCCGACACTTGGATGTCGTAGTAATCCGCCGTGGCGCGGAAGTCGCCGATCGGGAACCAATCCGGCTGGAACACGACACCGTAGGTGATCGTCTCTGCCGTTTCAGACTGCAGGTTCGGGTTGCCGAACGAGAAGCCTTGGATCTGAGCGTTCGACTGCGCGAAGCCCGGATAGTTGCCGGCCGGAACACCCGAGGCGGTGCATTCCGCCAGGGTGACGCCAGCCACGTCCGGAACGCCGTTGCCGCCGCCCGCGACGTCGCGGCAGGGGTCTTGCGTGGTCGTGAAGCCTTGGTCGCCCGCTTGGAACAGTTCGAACACGTTCGGAGCGCGGGTCGCTTCGTTGAACATCGCGCGGAAACGCAACCATTCAACAGGCGCCCATTCGCCGCCGATCTTGTAGGTGTCGACGTTGCCAACTGACGAGTAGTTCGAACGGCGGAAGCCAGCTTCGAGGCCCAAATAGTGGAAGAAGGGCTGTTCTGCGACAAGCGGAACCGCGACTTCCGTGTACAGTTCGTACACATCGATCGAGCCCAACTGATCTTGCAACGCGTTGAACCCGAAGATGTTTCCCATGCGCTGTTCGTTGTCCACGTGCGTCTCCAATTGCGAGTCGCGATATTCAAAGCCGAACACCGCCGCAATCGGACCAGCCGGAAGCTCAAACAGATCGCCACGGACGTAACCGGTGATGCGGTTCTCTTCGACGATGGTTTGTTGGAAGGTAGTGGTGTCCAGATATCCCATCATGCCCGGTGTCAGTGATCCGCTGCCGAATACGTCGAGCGCGACGCACGGAAACGTCGAGGTGCCTGCGCCGCCATCCGGTAGAGCAGCGCCCCCGTCATCGAAGGTGCCAAGGACGCCGTCGCCACCGGGGGTCAGGGCTTGGCATCCCGCCAGACCCGAAAGGAATCGAGATTTGTTGGCGCTGTGGAGCGTGCGGGTGAGGAACTGGCTTTGACCGTAGGAGGCGCCCAACGCCCAATCCCAGTTCTCGCCGAGCGAGCCTTCGAGGCTCATCAGGAAGTAGAACGCATTGTTCTCCGATATCTGACGGCGTGCGCCAAGTTCGTTTGTGCGGCGCGACATCGTGAACGGCGCGTACGGCGTCGGACGGCTCATTAGTGCTGACCACAGGTCGTCATGATCGTCTGCCGTATTGTTCACCCCATCGACACCGAGTTGGATCAGGTTACGCATGTTCGGCGTCAACTGAACCGTCACGCCAACGGCCGGCGTCGGCGCGAGTTGTATGTCCTGACGCGAGTTCGTGTAGTTCACGAGCACGTTCAGGCGAACATCGTCAGTGATGTCGTAGTGGCCATTCGTAGTCAGTGAGACCCGCTCAGCAGGCGTCACCAAAAAGTTGTCGGGCGAGTAA
>CAZLJG010000510.1:0-1921 GCA_964559545.1 uncultured Solibacteraceae bacterium
GAACCTGGCGTCGGCAAGACCGCGGTGGTTGAAGGCCTGGCACAACGCATCGCGCGCGGCGACGTGCCCGAGACCCTGCGCGACCGCAAGATCATGGCGCTCGACATGGGCGCACTCGTGGCCGGCGCCAAGTTCCGGGGCGAGTTCGAAGAACGCCTCAAGGCCGTGCTGAAGGAAGTCACTGACGCGCAGGGCCAGATCGTGCTCTTCATCGACGAACTGCACACAGTTGTCGGCGCCGGCGCCGCCGAAGGCTCGATCGACGCGTCGAACATGTTGAAGCCGATGCTCGCCCGCGGCGAGTTGCACACGATTGGTGCAACCACGCTGGATGAATATCGCAAGTACATCGAGAAGGATGCGGCGCTCGAACGCCGTTTCCAGCCCGTCATGGTGGACCAGCCGTCGGTCGAGGACACGATCAGCATTCTGCGCGGCCTCCGGGAGCGTTATGAGATCCACCACGGCGTGAAGTTCAAGGACTCGGCGCTGGTGGCGGCCGCCGTGCTTTCGCATCGCTACATTGCCGACCGGTTCCTGCCGGACAAGGCGATCGACCTCATCGACGAGGCGGCGTCACGTCTGCGCATGGAGATCGACTCCATGCCGATCGAACTCGACGAGATCGAACGGCGGGTCATGCAGCTGGAGATCGAACGCGAAGCCCTGCGCAAGGAATCCGACTCTGCGTCGAAGGACCGGTTGGAGAAGCTCGAGAAGGAACTCTCCGCGCTGAAGGAGAACCGCACCCGCCTTTCCGCCCAGTGGCAGAAGGAGAAGGACGCCATCCAGCTTGTCCGCGGCAAGAAGGAAGAGCTCGAACAGCTGCGCCTCGAAGTGGAGCGCGCACAGCGGTCGGGCGACTACGCGAAGGCGTCGGAGCTGCAGTACGGCCGCATTCCGGAACTCGAACGTGAAGTGGCGGCGCACGACCAGGGCGCCACTGACGGGGCGTCCACCCAGATGCTCAAGGAGCAAGTGGACGAGGAGGACATTGCCGAGGTCGTCGCGCGATGGACGCACATTCCAGTCAGTCGGCTGATGGAAGGCGAGGTGCAGAAGCTCGTGACCATGGAGGAGCGCCTGCATGCGCGAGTAGTCGGGCAGCACGACGCCGTGGTGGCCGTCGCGAATGCGATGCGACGTGCTCGTGCCGGCCTGCAGGATCCCAACCGCCCGCTCGGCAGCTTCCTGTTCCTGGGCCCCACCGGCGTGGGTAAGACGGAACTCAGCCGCGCGCTCGCGGAACAACTGTTTGACGATGAGCATGCGTTGATCCGGATTGACATGTCCGAGTATCAGGAGAAGCACACGGTGTCACGGCTGATCGGTGCACCTCCCGGATATGTGGGTTACGAGGAAGCCGGCCAGCTGACCGAAGCCGTGCGTCGCCGCGCCTATGCCGTCGTGCTTTTCGACGAAGTCGAAAAGGCACATCCCGAAGTGTTCAACGTCATGCTGCAGATGCTTGACGATGGGCGATTGACGGATGGCAAGGGTCGGACTGTGGACTTCAAGAACACGGTCGTCATCATGACGTCGAACCTGCGGGATCAGGACGCGCTGCGGGCCCACTTCCGGCCCGAGTTCCTCAACCGCATCGACGAGATCGTGTTCTTCCAGGCGCTGACCAAGCAGGACATCCGCAAGGTCATCGACATCCAGCTCAAGGGCCTGCTGAAGCGGCTTGAGGAACGGAAGATCACGCTCGAGTTGTCGGATGCCGCCCGGACATTGCTGGTGGACGAAGGGTACGACCCGGTCTACGGGGCTCGGCCGTTGAAGCGCACGCTCCAGCGAAGGGTGCTCGACCCGCTGGCGATGGGCGTGCTTCAGGGCGAGTTCGGCGAGGGCGACACGGTATACGTGGATGCGGCCGACGGGGCCATCACACTGCACCGGGTGGTGGCCGTCTCTACCT
>CAZLJG010000511.1:0-1908 GCA_964559545.1 uncultured Solibacteraceae bacterium
GGAAGATGATGTAGGTGACCAGCACCGGCAGCACGGTGATCACCACGGCGGCGAACAGCGCACCGAAGTTGACCGCGTAGCCCGCCTGCGAGGCGAACGACGCCATGCCCTGGCTCAGCACGTAATTGGACGTGTTGGTGTTGAGCGCGATCGGCAGCAGGAACTGGTTCCAGAGGCCGAGGAAGTTGAAGATCGCCACCGACGCGATGCCCGGCTTGGCCATCGGCAGCATGATGGTGAAGAAGATGCGCCACGGGCCGGCACCATCGATCATCGCCGCCTCGGCAATCTCCTGCGGCAAGGTCCGGAAGAAGGCGTAGAGGAAGAACACCGTGAACGGCAACGCGAACGCCACATAGGTGATGATCAGGCCGGGGAAGGTGTTCAGCAGGCCAAAGCCCCTGAGCGTCTGGAACAGCGGCACCACGGCCAGAAAGATCGGAAACGTCAGTCCCGCCAGCATCAGGTAGTAGACGACCTTGCTGCCCCGGAACTCGTAGCGCGCGAGGTAGTACGCACACATCGAGCCGAGCAGCATGACGATGACGAGCGCGCAGCCGACGACGATGACCGTGTTGAAGAAATAGGTGCCGATGCTCGCCGAGGTCCAGGCCGAAACGTAGTTGTCGAAGTTGAAGCTGGTGGGGAGCGTGAAGGGCGATGCGAAGATCTGCTGGGTCGTCTTGAACGAACTCATCAGCACCCAGAGCAGCGGCGCACAGATGATGACCACCCACGCGGCCAGGGCGACGTGCGAAATCGTCGCGACGGTCTTGTCGGTCCAGATGGTCTTGCGCGCCACCGGATGCTCGAACTTGGCAATGGACTTCACCGAAGTCACGACCGGAGCGGCGCGAACCAGCGGCGCTACGGTGGTGCTCACCGGCCCCGACTTGGGGGGACGGCCGGTCCACCAGAAGATGAAGAATACCAGCGCGGCGAAGACCAGCGTGATGATCGCCAGCGTCGCACCCATCGATGTTGCGTAGCCGAACTTGCCCTTCTTGAAGGCCGTGTTCAGCAGGTACTGGGAAATCACCACGGTAGAGTTGGCGGGACCACCGCTCGGATTGAGCGCCTGCATGTAGACGAAGGCGTCGAGCGCGAGGATGCCGAGATAGACGTAGGCCGTGCGGATGTTGTCGCGGATCATCGGCACGGTGATGCTGATGGCGGTGCGGAAGCGCCCGGCGCCATCGACGCGCGCCGCCTCGTAGACCTCGGCCGGGATGCCTTTGATCGCAGCGATGAACAGCACCATGTAGAAGCCGACCATCGACCAGGCGATGACGAAAATCGAGGCGCCCATGGCGGTGCGCTCATCGCCGAGCCAAGCGAACGACTTGAAGAAGTCAAAGCCCAGAGCGGTCAGAATGCCGTTCAACAGGCCGCTGGAGGGATCATACATCTGCGCCCAGAGGATGCCGATGACGATCGCCGGGACGGTGTAGGGGAAAAACGAGATGACGCGGTAGATGCCGGAATGCTTGAGACCCTGGATCTGTCCGCGTGTCACTCCGCCGATGGTCACCAAGGTGGCCAGCGTCACCGACAGGATGATGACAAGTGGCGGCAGGACCAGCACCAGGACGATGCTGTTGTATACCGCCTTGGTGAAAACCGGGTCCGTCAGCAGCGTGAGATAATTGGTCAGGCCAACGAAGTTCATCTTCTTCGAAAAGCCTGACCAATCGGTCATCGAGTAGTAGAAGGCCTGCACGAATGGCGAGATCACGAAGACCACGTAAATCGCCAGAGGAAGCCCCAGGAACACCAGCATGAAGCCGCTATTCTCAAGGCTTGGTAATTTCCACCGACGGGTTGTCGTGGCCGGTGCCCTCGCCATCGTGCTGTCCATTACTTCACTTCGACTTTCGTGACAGAAGCGTCGTTGTAGACGGCGCTGGT
>CAZLJG010000512.1:0-1894 GCA_964559545.1 uncultured Solibacteraceae bacterium
TTGCGACGTCGAGCAGGTGTGCGGCGTAGTCGGTGGGAGCGATGCCGCCGCCCAGCACGTGGTCGTCGCACGCGTATTCGCTTTCCTGGCGGAGACGGCGACACGCGATCCAGACGATGGGGTTCAGCGGCTGCAGAATGCGAAGCACTTCGCTGGTGATCTGCATCGCGGCGTCGTATCGCGCGATGTGGGCCAGTTCGTGACGCAACACGACCTGCCACCGTTCATCAGACCAGTGGGTCGCGTCGGCGGGCAGAATGATGCCGGGGGCCACCACGCCATAGGTCACGGGCTGCGTGTGGGTGTCGCACTGAAACAAGGCCACGGGGCGCCGCACACCGTATTCGCGCGCCAGCGTATCCGTCAGCAGGCGTCCTGGCCCACTCACAGGCCGGCATCGTCGGCGCAAACGAGCGAGTCTGAGGAACCCGACGATCAGGCTCGTGAGGGCGACGACGGATCCGAGAAGCCACACGCCGCCCAGGACAACAACCCAGGACACGCCGGCGTCCTCCGTCTGAGGCCCGGACGTCATCTCGACCGGCGTGGTCGCGACGTCGGAGGTCAGCGTGAGTCCTGACGACTGCACGGTGGTGGTCTCGCCCCACGGGATGATCGGAAGGGACGGCACGGCCCACTCGAGGGCCGGCATCACGATCGCGCAGACGATGGCGATGGCGAGCACCGCGTGACGGAGCGAGGCCGACTGGCGTCGGAGAAGGAGCGTGGCCACCAGGGCCAACGCGAGCACAACCGAGGCTTTGATCAGGACGGCGATGAACAGGGTCATCGGGATTCCTCTTTCTTGGCTTTGGCGATCAGGTCCGCAATGCGATCCAGTTCGTCGTCCGACAGTTTGGTCGCCTCGCCGCCGAGCAACGCCGCGACGGCCTTTTCCGGTGAGCCGTCAAAAAACGTCTCCACCACATGGCGCAGTGCCGATTTCCGTGCCGCCTGGCGTTTGACAACCGGCGTGTACACGAACTTCACGCCTTCCAGGTCGTGGCGGACGTGGCCCTTCTGTTCGAGGACCCTGAGTTGGGTGCGGACGGTGGAGTAGGTGGTTTCGTCGGGCAAGTCAGCCATGACATCCGCCGCCGACGCGCGGCCGCGGCGGAAGAGGATGTCCATGATCTGCCGCTCGCGGCGGGAGAGGGCGGTGTGCAGGGTGTGGCTCATGTGTTATTTCTCTCGCACTGTGTGTGCGAAAGAAATAACACCATGGGAGTGCCTTGTCAAGTCGCCCGTCGGAGCACAAGGGCTTCAGCCCTTGTGAGTGTCCCAGGGGCTAAAGCCCCTGGGCTCCGTGCAACTAGAACCGGTCGAGATTCATGACTTTGGTCCAGGCGGCGACAAAGTCGGTCACGAACTTGGCCTGGGCATCAGCCGACCCATACACCTCCGCCAGCGCGCGGAGCTGCGAGTTCGATCCGAACACGAGGTCCACCCGCGTGCCGGTCCAGGCAATCTTGCCGGTCGCGCGATCACGGCCCTCATACACGCCGTCGGTCGCGGACGGCGCCCACGCGGTCGAGATGTCCAGCAGATTCACAAAGAAGTCGTTCGTCAGTGTCCCGACCTTCTGTGTGAACACGCCATGCGTCGTGCCACCGGCGTTCGCGCCGAGCACGCGCAGACCGCCGACGAGCACGGTCATTTCAGGTGTGCTGAGCGTGAGCAGTTGCGCACGATCCAGCAGCATCTCTTCGGCTGACAGGCGCTGGTTCGGGCGCAGGTAGTTGCGGAAGCCGTCGGCCTTCGGCTCGAGCACCGAGAACGAATCGACATCCGTCTGCTCCTGCGACGCGTCCATCCGGCCCGGCGTGAACGGCACGGTCACGGTGACGCCGGCATTCTTCGCCGCGGCTTCAACGGCCGTGCAGCCACCGAGCAC
>CAZLJG010000513.1:0-1893 GCA_964559545.1 uncultured Solibacteraceae bacterium
TGCCGGGCTGTGACGCGGTGAGGTTGATCAGGACGCGCATGTCAGATCGGCTCCACCCGGAGCAGGATAAACGTCGGCGACCGCCACACCTCGGTGAGGCCCTCAACGGCGGACGTGCCGTAGACCGAGGTGGCCAGCGCGAGCACGTATTCCACATCTTCAAAGCGCAGGAGTGGCGCGAGTCGCTGCGGATCCTCGTGGAGGGCGTCGGCGACATGACGCCACGCATCGTGTGAAGCCGTCAGGTACCAACGCAGATCCGCGCTGCCGGAGAGCGGTTGTTGCATGCCATCCGCCGGCCACAGCCGGTTGAACACATCGCGGGCTTGTTGCGCCAGATACGGCGACTCCGTCAATTCGCGCGCGACCCGCCGATCGCCGGGGTCGGCCTTCTCGTCTGCGGCGATGGCCGGCAGTGGCGTGGTTGGAATCATCAGTCGCTTGGTGCGGATGAGCTCGTGGTGGGCGAATGGAGTGAGATCGATCGACGCCATGTGGGCGTCGCCGATGATGGCCGCGATGGCCGCGGCCTCGGCGGCATCGGGGATGACGCCTGGGTAGCTCCTCCGAACCATGAGGTCGTGGTATTCAGCGGTCGACCATCGGCCAGCCACGTAGTGGTAGTTGAACTGCTGGTTGTTGATGCTGAGGAAGTCCCGTCCGGTCCACACCGTCAAGGCGACCACACCGGCGAGGCCCGTGAGAAACGCCGGGACAAACAACGTGCGCACGCGCGCGACGGCTACGGCCCCAAGTACCACGGCCACTACCGCCACTGACAGCAGCGACCGGTGTGTGTTGGCCTGCCAGTACCACGTCAGGTATCCGACCGCGACAAAGCCGGTGAGCCAGAGCGTGGCGCGCTCGAGTCGCAGGGCAAACGGTGCCAGCAGCATGAGGGCACTGAGGCCCCACTGGCTGTTGGGAGGCGTCACCACTCCCGGCATGGCATACAGGTTCTTGAGCGCCACCGTGACGTAGACCACGATGACGCTGAGCCAGCCGTAGTCGGTGACGTAGCGCAACGAGTCAAACATCACCCAGTCGTAGTAGTGACCGTATTCGCCGAACACACTGTTCAGCATCGGGTAAAACGGATTGCCGTAGATGTACTGCTGCATCGCGTACGGCGGGCTGGCCAGCAGAATGGTGGCTACGCCCACCGCCAGCGTTCGGCGCGCGACGCCGCCCCAGCCACCGTGTGCATCCCGGTTCACAATTTGATCGAGGATCCAGAGCGCCGGAATGACCGCCGCGAATCGCAGGGAATTGGTTCGGGCGCACAGCGCCAGCGCCAGCCCGACCGGCAGGATCCACCGCGCGCGGTCGCGCCACGTCAGGAAGAGTGTGGCGGCCGACAGTTCGAGCAGGGCCACGCCGTAGTCGAGTTTGGCCGTGAACCCCGTGTAGATGATTTCGCGCAGACTCAGCACCGCCAGGACGGGCAGCGGGTTGAGCCACCGGGTCGCCCCGAGCGCGGCCGCAGCCAGGCCCTGGGCCAGCAGCGCGAGTGCGGCGATGAACAGGAAGTTCACCAGATGCAGGGCGCTGTCGCCGCCAATGGTGCCGGCGATGCCGTACACATGCTGCAGGATCCGGTTCAGGTCAGTGACCGGGAAGTTTCGCAGCAGCAGAATCTCGTCGAAGGTCGCTCCGTCGGCCAGCAACCGGCTGTAGAACCCGTAGTGATAAATCGAATCGTTGTCGTTGATCGGCGTGACATTGCCGACAAACAACTTCCAGCCGAACCAGGCGACGATGAGCCAGCCGGCGGTCCAGAGGATCCGATCCAGCCAGGGGGTCGCCTGTGGCACTCGCACCGGCAAGCGCCGGACCTCTGAGGCAAAGAGCAGCAGTCCGAGACCTGTGATCGCCCAGTACAGCGGCCGCATG
>CAZLJG010000514.1:0-1886 GCA_964559545.1 uncultured Solibacteraceae bacterium
GGAGCCCAAGGGCTTTAGCCCTTGGGACACTCGCGGGGGCTGAAGCCCCCGCGCTCCGTACGACCCGGAGCCCAGGGGCTTGAGCCCCTGGGACAAGCAATATACTGTCGTCTCCCGATGACTCCCTCTCGCGTGCTCGGCGTGGCTCTGCTCGCCCTCGCTGGGGTGGGTGTGTCCGCACAACCCCAATTCCGGACGACAACCACCTACGTGACACTCGATGTCGTGGTCACCGACAAGGACGACCGTCCCGTGACCGGCCTCACGCGTGCCGACTTCAGCATCGTAGAGCGCGACCGTCCTCAGGAGATCGCAGACTTCGAACATGTGTCGATTCCCGTCGGCGAGCGGACCATCGATCTTGAGGCCCCACCGGCGCCACCCTCCGACATCGCATCAAACTCAACCTCTCCGCAGAACAGCCGCGCGTTTGTCATCGTCGTGGACGACACCGTGCTCGAAACAGCGGACATCATCTACATCAAGCGCACAATCGCAGCACTGCTCGCCGCGATGTCGGAGAGTGACCATGTGGCACTTGCCTACGTGCGGCGGTCGGACCTCGGCCAGGACTTCACAAACGACACCACTCGCATCACCGCGGCACTCAACCATCTGCCTGCGACGCTTGGAATGTTGGCGGCCTCGAAGCTCACACCGTCGAGAGATCTCCTGGTAGTCCTGGACAATGCTGCCAGGACGCTGGTGGCGTCAAAACAATCACGCAAGGCACTGGTGCTCATCGGCACCCGTGGGTGCAATCCAAGAGGGCGGGACATCATCGCCGCAATCTGCCAGGGAGTGATCGACCGAGCGCGGGAGAGCGGCGTGCCGATTTACGCCATCGATCCGACAGGCGCGTTGGACCTCCCCTGGGTGGAGGATCCGCTTCGCATCCTCACGGCAGCAACGGGCGGCCAGTTGTATCGGCAGGCAGAGCCGTGGCTGTCGGGCGCGCGCGCTATGACTGACAACGGCAGCTACTACCTGCTTGGGTATTACCCCAGCCCTCAGCGCACCGATGGCAAATTCCAGGAGGTCGAGGTCAAGGCCAACCGCCCCGGACTCCAGGTCCGCGCGCGACGGGGATACAAAGCGCCATGGTGGAGGGAGCAGGCACTGATTCCAAGTCGGGCGATGACGGCGGCGCTCGGTGAGGGCTTGCCCGATCCGAGTCTGCCGATTCGCGCGTTTGTTGCGCCGCTTGCCACCGGTGGTGGCAAGACCACCAGGGCCACAGTCACGGTCGAAGTGACGTATCCGGTGCCACCTGGTGGCTTCTCTGGAGAGTTTCGCGACGAGTGGCGCGTGGGCATCCTTGCGCTCGATCCGGACGGGCGCACGAAGGCGTCATTCCAGCGTCCGATGACGTTCACGGGCACGTGGAAGCCCAGCGCAAATGGCACGTTCGTCCTGAACGAGGCGATCGACGTGCCCGCGCAACCACTCACCTTTCGAATTGGCGTCACGAGCAAGACGCTCGGCAAAACGGGGACTGCACACATCAAGGTTGATGTGCCGGATTACCGAAAATCTGAGTTGCAGGTCAGTCCGTTGGTGCTCGGCCTCTCCTCCGGCGGCATCGACGCCGCCGTCGGCCTCGACCGGTTGCAACCGCTGGTGCCATTTCAGCCAACAACCACCCGCACGTTCATTTCAACTGATTCACTGCGTATCTTCAGTCGTGCGTCATGGCGCGCCGCCGACGGTGACGTGTCGTTTGAACTTCGCGTTGTCGGTTCTTCACTCCCGGTCGTGACCCGTGGCGGGGCGACGTTCGATCACACGCTGTCCTTGGGCGGGCTCTCACCTGGCGCCTATGTCCTGCGTCTCACCGCGCGTCTCCCGTCCGGCGATCCCGTCGTCCGCGAAGTCCCTTTCACCGT
>CAZLJG010000515.1:0-1879 GCA_964559545.1 uncultured Solibacteraceae bacterium
GCCGGTGAAGTCTGCCGTCGAATACCGGGTGGACACCCCAGCCGCCGCCGTGCGGAATCCGAACTCCTCCTTCAGTTGCCGCTGAACCGGCACGCGCAGGACTTCTTCGACGAACGGAATCTTGAAGTGGAGGCCAGGCTCGGTGGTGCGCACCATTTTGCCGAGGCGCAGGACCAGGCCGACCTCTTCCGGCCGAATCTGGAACGCCGTGCTCGTCAGCACAATCAGGGTGAAGATCGCGATGACGGCGTTCCGCACAAACTTGCCGTTCAGCCAGCTCGGCACCTTCATCTGCGCGGGATCAGGCAGGTTCCGTGGCCAACCCGGCCGACCGCCCGGGTTCTCGTCGTCGAAAATACTCATGGGTCCCTCGGGGGTGAGCGTATCAGACCCGGACACCACGCCCCGACTAGAATGGCGGCGTGAACGACGACATCGATCAGACACGCCTCGCCGGCCCACCACCGCCGTCGTCGTCCACCGGAAGCGGCTGGTTGTCGAGTTCGGGGTCGATCGATCACGGCCGTTTCGAACCGGGCGCTGTCGTGGATGGGCGGTATCGGATCATCGGGCTGCTCGGTCGCGGCGGCATGGGCGAAGTGTACCGGGCGGACGATCTCCGTCTCGGTCAGCAGGTGGCGATCAAGCTGCTGCCGGAATCGATCGCGGCCGATCCGCAGCGGCTTGTGCAATTTCACAACGAAGTGCGCGTCGCGCGGCAGGTCTCCCATCCGAATGTCTGCCGCGTGTATGACATTGGCGATCTGGACCACCAGTTGTTCCTGACGATGGAGTACGTGGATGGAGAAGATCTGTCCTCGCTCCTCCGGCGGATTGGTCGACTTCCTGAAGACAAGGCCCTCGACATTTCCAGACAGGTCTGCGCGGGCCTGGCCGCGGCCCACGCGCGCGGCGTCGTCCATCGCGATCTGAAGCCCGCGAACATCATGCTCGACAGCGCTGGTCACGTGCGCTTGATGGACTTCGGTCTTGCGGCCATCGGGGTCGTGGCGGATGTGCGCGCAGGAACACCCGCGTACATGTCACCTGAGCAACTCAGTGGCACCGGGGTCACAGCGCAGAGCGACATCTGGGCGCTCGGACTGGTGCTGTACGAACTGTTTACGGGACGACGGGCGTTTGAGGCGAAGACGTTGGGCGACCTCGTGGACCAGCACCAGTCGAATGCCGTCGTGCCGCCGTCGACGTTTGTGACCGGACTGAACCCGGCCATCGAGCGCGTCATTCTTCGCTGCCTGCGTCCCGATCCGGCGGAGCGTCCCGCGTCGGCACTCGCGGTGGCGGCGGCGCTTCCCGGTGGTGATCCGCTGGCGGCGGCGTTGGCCGCGGGCGAGACCCCGTCACCACAGATGGTGGCGGCAGCGGGGGACGCGTCGGCCGCACTCAGCGCCGAACGCGCGTCCCTCTGGCTGATGGTCGCCGTGGCGGGGTTGGTGGCGATCGCGATGTTGTCGAATCGACTCAGCCTGTATGCGACCGTCGCGTTCGATCGCGCGCCCGCGACGCTGCTGGATCTGGCTCGCGACATCGACCGCCAGACCGGCGCCGACCAGGTGATCAGGGACCGCGCCTCCGGCCTGATACGGGTGTCGGCACCCTACGATGTGGTGTTCTGGTATCGGTCGAGCGAAGGGTGGCTGCTTCCGCGCGACGCCCGTGTCAGTCCAGCTGATCCACCGGCAGTCCCTGGCGACACCCTTGTGGTACTGGCCCTTGATGGACGGTTGTTGTGGTACGACGGACCGGAGACCGCCGCGCTCGCCACGCCACCGCTGTTGTCCGCCTCGCCGTTGTCGAAGCCGCAGCCCGCTCGCTCATCGTCGGTCATCAGTCAGGTCGCGCTGCTGATCGTGCCGAC
>CAZLJG010000516.1:0-1878 GCA_964559545.1 uncultured Solibacteraceae bacterium
GTGCCGATGCGCGGAACGTGAGTGTGTGTGTGCCTGGCGACAACACGAACGGCTGCAGCACATGGCCACGTCCTGTCGTGGCGACCTGCAACACCTCGACCTCGTTCGAATCCAGCGCCACAACGATCCCCCGCGCGTGATGGAAAGCCCACAGCTCGGCTGTCAGCTGTGCACGGATCGCGTCGCGCCCGGTATTCACGATCGTCCAGGTGGCCTCGGCGCCCATCCACCGCCACGAGTGCCCGGGCGCATCGGCACGTCGCTCGCGATCGGACCATCCCGCGAGGGTGTCCACATACACAGGAGGCCGCAGCGCGGTCACAGTCCACAACGCCACGTCGTCGTATCGCACCGCGAGCCTCAGGCCCTCGGGTGCGCGACCGGCGCGAAAGTCGACGGCATCCCCGGACTCATCCGGGACGATCACATGCGTAAAGCCAGTGGCGGCCAGCTTGTCGCCGAGTTGTGGTTCGCCGCAGTCTGAAAACAGGCCCTGCAACTTCGTGATGCGCGCGTTGGTCAGCCACGCGGCACCGGTTGTCGCTGGAGACTCCGGCACACATTCGAGCACGGTGACCACCGCAGTCTGGTCGTGCACCCAGCGATGCGCCCCGGTGGGCCACACCGATCGTGACATTGCCGATGGCGCCACGGCGTACTCGCCGACAACCAGAGCGACCAGTGCGACGCATACCACCCGCGCCCGTGTGGTGCCACGACGCCACAAGGTGCTGACGCCGACCCCCGCGAGAAGGGCGGCCATCAACTGCACCACCACACCAAAGCGCGCATACGACCGGAACATCGGCGCGGCGTCGTACAGTCCCGATGCAACCACCAGGGCCGGTGACGCCGAGAACAACGCCGCGACCGCCGCGACAACGACGACTGGGGGCACGACCGACGGCGAAGGGCGGTCCCGTATCCAGGACAGGATCGCGACCGCTGCGAGCAGGAGCAGGCCGATGCCGAGGCTGACCTGCTGTTCGAGCAG
This sequence comes from uncultured Solibacteraceae bacterium, assembly GCA_964559545.1. Lineage (GTDB taxonomy): Bacteria > Acidobacteriota > Vicinamibacteria > Vicinamibacterales > SCN-69-37 > SYFT01. The sequence goes on from CAZLJG010000516.1 coordinate 995, forward strand.
GGCGATGTCCACGCCGCCGCGTTGCCAGAGACGTGCGACCGCAGGTCCGGCGATGGGATTCGCCACAGGCGGCATGACGTAACTCACTGCGCGTGCGCTGTATCGCGAGACGTCGTCGATTGGTGCGGCCATGGCCGCGCGGTCAGCCACGAACGCAGGCGCTCGCCATGCCACGGCCGTGGCCCCGGCCAGTGCAGTCAGCCCGAGCACTGCCGCGACTCGAGCCACCCGGCCTGCGGCGGCCGGCGCGTCTTTGGTCAGCCACCACCCGGCGCCGATCAGCACCGGGGTGAGCAGAGCCACGATGAACCCGGCGTAGAAGTTGGAGAGGACCACCGCGAGTGCAGCCAGGACCATCAACGCCAGCGCCGACCCGGTGCCACGCGTCGTCGCGTGCCAGATCGAAAACACATACAGTGCGACCCACTGCACCTGCGCGATGTGCGGGTGATACGCCGCGTGGGCCAGGTGGAAGGGCGAAAACGCAAACGCCAGTGCGGCAATGACGGATCCTGCGCGACCGATGGAGAGGTGTCGCGCCAGGGCGTGTGCTGCGATCGCCGCGAGTGGGAACGACAACAGCACAAGCCAGTTGTAGCCCTGCACACGGCCGGCGGCGCGCACGAGCCAACGCCCTGGGAGATCGGTCAGCGGCTGCAGGTAGGGAGTGAAGGCGAGAGGCTGACTCCAGACGCCCATCATCGTGAAGGGGTCGTGATGCCAGCCGACCGTCGGCGCTCCAAAGATGCGGAGTGACGCGGGATGCAGCACGGGGGCGGCCACCACCAACGTGAGCAATGTGGCGATCACAAGCACCCAGACCTGATCACCGCGATGCGCGCGCATGCCATCCTCCGATCGCAGCCAGCACCAGGACCGGCCCC
>CAZLJG010000517.1:0-1874 GCA_964559545.1 uncultured Solibacteraceae bacterium
AGGTGCTGGCTGCCGCCGATACCGCGGCAGACACCTGTCTCCCGGCCCATCAGTTCGGCGATCAGACCTTCGGCGTCTCCAACCCAGGAGAGGAAATGCCCGTGACACCTGTGCGTCGAAAACAGCGTGTCGCCGGGTTGGAGCCACTCGGCGAGTGTGGCGCCGGTGAACTCCTGGCCGATACACGTGTGCACCGTGCCGAAGAGTTTCCCCAGCGAGAACAGGTTCAGCAGTTCGGTATCAACGGTGCGGGCGAGCACCGCGCGCTCGAGGATGCGCCGGCGCACGTCAGCAGTCATCCCCTGCATGATACTTCGGCGCTACTTCGCATCCAGCTTCCGACCCGCATTCAGCGAGTCAAAGTTCACGATGGCGTTCAGCACCAGCGCGTAGCTCCCCACCGTGGTGCCGCGATACAGGGGATTGTTGGCGAACAGCACCACGTGCCCCTTCTCCATCGGCACGCTCACCACGACCGGGCGCTGGGCGATGTCGCCGCCACCCTGCAGCAGTCCCGAGGCCAGCAGCTGGTTCTGCTCGGCGAATCGCAGGGCCACACGGGGGCGGTACTGCGGCGGGATGATGTTGAGCGGGCTGCGGAGCTGCTCGTCGGTCGGCAGCGCGTAGGCCCACGGATCCACTCGCGGCGCCGGCGTCGCTTCGAACCTCGGGTCAAGTGCGGGCCGGCCCTGCGGCTGATCCTGTTCGTCCGGCAGCCCTCGCCCTGTGGCGCGTTGCGCGCCGCCGCCTCGGCCACCCCCACCGCCGCCACCGCCCCGACCGCCGGCGCCTGTGGCACTCACGCTGAACGTGGCCCCCGCGTCGCTGTACACCGCGAGGTTCTCCTGAATGCCGTAGACGATCGGGCTTGTCGCGTCGACGATCTTGGTGCGCAGGAGGCTGCCGACGACGCGGGAGCCGGTCCCCGCCGACACGGCCGACACGCCGTGGGTCATGCCGTTCTCGATCGCAAACGTCGCGCTGCTGGTGGCGCCGATGTAGACGCCGCCCTGTTTGACGAAGTCCTGCAGGTTCATCACGCCCTGCAGCCCGAGGCCGGGACGCATGTCATCGGTCTGGGCGTAGGTGCCGATGTTCGGTGTGTCGGCCGACTGGCGCCAGGGGATCGGGTCGCGGAACATCGGCATGCCGTTGATGACCGACTGGCTGCTGCCCCCACCGGGGCCAAACAGGATCACGTCGTACTTCGCGCGCAGATTCCGATCGCGCGCCACGTCCTGGGTCGAGATGTAGTCGTACGGAATGCCGACGGAGTCGAGCGCGATGCGCCACCAGCCTTCGGTCTGTGTGCTCGACCACGTGTGCATCAGCGCCACTCGGGCGGCTCTTGCGGGATGTGTCGGGACGGCTGGCGCCGTCGTCAGCGCATGCACCGGCACGCCCAGATCGAACGCGGCCAGATGGATATCCGCCGCCGCCACGCCGCGAATCAGGAACGACCCGCGGTTGAACTTCACGCCACCGCTCTCAAACGGTTCTTCGGCGACCACCATGTCGGCCGTCGGCAACTTGTAGCGCAACGCGAAGATCGCGTTGTCCGCGTTGTGGTTCACGGCGAACAGGGCGTCGGAAGACGTACGGAGCCCCGGGGCTTCAGCCCCGGGGGATGTCGCAGGGGCTAAAGCCCCTGCGCTCCGAAGAGCGCCCACACCACCAAGCGCGCGCACTGCCCCACTCACCCGCTCCACCGGCACTTCCAGCACCTGGGTGTCCATGACACGAATCGACTGCACGCCGTAGGCTTCCGGGAACGTCCAGCCCGTGTCGTCGTACGGGTTGTCCTGGGGATCAGTCGGCGACCAGTACTGGTGATCAAACAACGCGTCCGCGATGCGCGAGTACGGCTGGTCCAT
>CAZLJG010000518.1:0-1874 GCA_964559545.1 uncultured Solibacteraceae bacterium
GGAGCTGCTGTTGATGTCCAACGAGGGAGGCTTGCCACCGATCAGCGACATCCTCGCCGCCGTCATCATCGCCGTGCTCGGCATCCTCACGTTCGCCGCAGGGATCGCCGGATTCCTGTTTTCGAAGACACCCACCGTCGAGCGTGTATTGCTGTTTGTCGCATCAGCCCTGATGCTCGCACCCGGCCCGACCGTGATGATCGGCAGCTTCCCGCTGCACGTGCTCGACGCCAGCGGCGTCGTACTCGCGATCCCGCTTGTGCTCGCAAACTGGCGCCGGCGGGCGTAACCATCGACGGACGCGACGGCCGGTCGTCGAATGTCACGTCACTGCGCGGCGACTCGCTTGCCGAGTAAGCGCCGCCAAGCAGAGATGACTGGCGCCGAAACGCGCCGCCACTGAGACGCAGTAATCGAACCGCTCGCATCGAGGATGGTGAACGTTGCCATCCAGTCGGTGCTGGTGTCCTTGGCATCGCTTCTATCGGTAGCCACGTTGGTTTTCATCGGTCACCCTTACTGCGGACTCTGAGCCTGATGTTGATCCGCCAAGGCGCGGCACCAGCCGCAGCAGCGCTCATTCTTGCACGCGCCGCTGTCGGCTGCATACCGAGTTAGCCAACCCTAGGCGATATCGAAGACAAAGCAGCCCCAGTCGGAGCCTTGAGTAGCAACGAGTACCCATCGGCCCGCGCTTGCGAACTTGATTCCGGACGGGAAGAAGTACTCGCGTTCCGCCTGGGGAACGTCTGCGCCCGGGTCAGGAACACCGTGGGCCACAACTGAACTCTCGAAAGACGTCGTCTCGTCTGCCACGACGAGGCGGCCACGAACAACCAGTTGCATCTGCGGTCGATAATGCATCGGCCCCCACGCCACTTTGATGTCGTTGTTCTTGTTCCGAGGGCCGGACAGTCGCCCACTGATGACGAAGTCGCCAGATCGAACCGGGCCGAACCCACTGGCCGGCACGCAACGGCGACTACTGCTACCTGGAACGGATTGATCTGTGAACAGTGCCTTCATTCTGGCAGGCCGGCTCGAATCTGCTGGGAATGCGGCACCTTCTCTTTCGGCACTCGCGACAATCTCAAATTCCGATTGACCAGCCAACGGACGAATCGGAGTGCCCTGCGCCTCGAGCACAAGGCTCCCGCCCGCTGCCCAAGACGCAACGAACAAGGCGGCTCTGAACCGAATCGTCATTTACTGCTCCTTCCTGTTGTCGAGAAAGTTCTGGACGACCTACCGCCCGCTGCCACGGGCAACGAACTGTTGCAGCACGCTTGAGCATTCCGCTGATAACGAGTGAGCGTTGATAAAGTCTCGCAGTGTCTTGGGCTCTGGAACGGATCTGGCTCGAATTGCACCACTGACGAAGACTGCGCCACTGCCCTTGGCTGCCGGATAAAAGCGCCCGTGGTGATTCGCTTGTGCGGCACGAATTTCGGCCTGCCAGCGCGGGTTGGCCGCGTAGTTCACCCATGGCGGCCCCCAGAAGGCACTGAGACTGACGAACTGTCGACCCTCAAGGATGGGCGCGTCGACCTCCGCCCCGCCTTCAAGCGCACACATGAATCGAAACAGCTCTGGCGGATCCGTCACAAAGACCTGACGCGACATGGAGTCGCCATGCAACATGATGAAGTGTGGCGCTACCGCGCCACTCCCTGAAGCGCCGCTGAAACCAGCGACAATCAGTCCGATAACCGGTGCTGCCAGCCTCCGCATGGTCCGTCCTCCAGAATGACTCACAAGTTAGACGCAAGGGGTGGCCGGTTTCTTCAGTCTGTGCGCTGAACTGATACACGACGCAACGTTCGACGGACGGACACGCCGGCCGGTCGGCTGGCCGACTCGGAGCAGGGCGACTC
>CAZLJG010000519.1:0-1872 GCA_964559545.1 uncultured Solibacteraceae bacterium
GCGACCAGTGAATACAGCAACACGGTACCGTCGATCGCGATTTGGCCCGTGCGCGCGGTAAACCGGCCGACGAAGTCGATCAACAGATCGAGCGACAACCACGCGACGCCGACTCCGAGTACTCCGCCAACGATCGCCAGCACCAGGCTTTCGGTGAGCAGTTGCCGAATCAACCGGCCGCGACCGGCACCCAGCGCCTCGCGCACGGCGAGCTCGCGGCTCCGCTCCGTGGTACGCGCCAGCGCAAGGTTCGCCACGTTCGCGCACGCGATGACCAGCACAAGCAGCGTGACTCCCGCCAGCATCCACGTCAGATCGCGCGCGCCATCCACAAGCTGCTCCTGCAGCGGACGTGTGGCGCCGGTCAAACCACTCACGCGCACCTGGGCGTAGTCCTGCGGGTGATCCTGTTCAAACGTCCTCGCGACCGTGGCGACTTCTGTCGTTGCACGTTCGTTGGTGGCGCCGGGCGCCAGACGTCCCAGCACCGTCAATGCCGCAAACGATCGGTATCCCTGTGGCAGGTTCTGTTCTGACTGGGACCGGAACGGGCACGCCGAGGTCGGCATGTACACGTCGTTGGCGCGCGGATATTCGGGAAAATCGGGCAGCACGCCGACGACCGTGTGCGGCCGGTTGTTCATCTCAAGGACCTTGCCGACCACGGCGGGGTCGCCGGCAAACTTCTCCTTCCAGTAGCGATGGCTCAGCACGAGCACGGCCTCGGCCCCGAGGTCATCCTCATGATCGAGAAAGGCCCGTCCGTGGATGGGCTGAATGCCGAGCATCTGGAAGAAGTTCGCCGACACCACGCCGGTGTCGACCCGATCGGGCTCGCCCTGATTGAGGAGCGTGAACGACATCGCGTGGAACTCGACAAGGTCGCGCACGGACTCCAGCCGGCGCCGGTAGTCGAACAATTCGGGAATGCCGACGCCGGTGGTGGTGACCTGGGCCGTCGGAACGGATTGCTGCAGCAGGACGATTTCGTGGCCGTTCGGATACGGCAACGGCTTGAGCAGCACGCCATTGAGCACCGAGAACATCGCGGTGTTGGCGCCGATGCCGAGCGCGAGGATGACGACCGCGGCCGCCGTGTGGCCCTTGGACGCGAGCAATGTGCGAACACCGTACCGAACGTCCTGTCTGAGCGTGTCCCAGAAGGTCATCCCGCGCACGTCCTGCACCTGTTCCCGCATCTGGACCTCTCCTCCAAACCGGCGCCTGGCTTCGCGACGGGCTTCGTCGACCGGCAACCCGGACGCGGCAGCCTTCTCGGATTCCATGTCGAGGTGAAACTGAATCTCCCTGCGGATTTCGTCATCCACCTGGCGTGACCGAAACACCGAACGCAGTCGCTCCCACACTCTCCGCATGGCCTGCTCCTCTGATCACCCGGTGGTCGTCATGTTCATCACCCGCGCCACGGCGCCGGCGATGCGATCCCAGTTGGCCGCCTCGGTCTGCAGTTGCTTCTGTCCGGTGCGGGTCAACCGGTAAAACTTCGCCTGGCGATTGCTGTCGGATACGCCCCAGTCCGACGCGATCCAGCCCTGCAACTCGAGCCGGTGCAACGCCGGATACAACGACCCCTGATTCACCTGGAGCACATCCTGGGACACCTGCTGGATACGCTGCGAGATCCCCCACCCGTGTTGCGGACCAAGCGCCAGGGTCTTCAGAATGAGCATGTCGAGCGTGCCTTGCAGCAAATCCGTGCGCGTGGTTCTGGCCATGAGTGCTCCTGTAGACGAACGACACGAAACAATAGTTCTCTTGTCGACGCTCGACAAGTGTTCATGATCGGATAATTGACACGTGACTCTTGAAGATCAGATCCGGCGCCGGCTGCAGGAACCGCTACCCGGCGCA
>CAZLJG010000520.1:0-1862 GCA_964559545.1 uncultured Solibacteraceae bacterium
AGGTCGCGGGCTAGCGACCGCACGTAGAACCCGGCCGAGACAGACACGCGGATGTGAAGCCGATCGTCTTCGCGCCCCAGCCATTCCCACCCGTGCAGCGCGACGGATGCCCGCTTGAGGTCCATAGGCTTGTTCTGGCGCGCCAGGTCGTACGCGCGCTGACCATCAACGCTCTTTGCGGAGTACCGCGGGGGGAGTTGCTCGAACGGGCCGACAGAGGCATCAAGGGCGGCGCGAATCGCGTCGTCGCCGGGCATGCGCAGGGCATCTTCTTCGGAGCCCGGCTGCTCGGTACGACGCAAGGGTTCTCCTGCCGCATCGTCGGTCGTGGTGGCGAAGCCAAACCGGATGGTCGCGTCGTAGGCCTTGTCGTGTCCGGTGAGGAGTGTGGCGATGCGGGTCGCTCTGCCGAGCATCAGCACCAGCAGGCCGGTCGCTCGAGGATCGAGCGTGCCCGCGTGGCCGATGGATCGCTCACCGCTGACACGGCGCATCCGGGCCACGACGTCGTGTGACGTCGGGCCGGATGGCTTGTCGATGAGTAAAACGCCCGTCAGCTTACGAGACCGCTTTGCGGAGCGCCGCGACCTTGTCGGTGCGTTCCCAGGTGATCGCGTTGATGTCGTCCGTCTTACCGAAGTGGCCGTAGTTGGTGGTCTTCGAGTAGATCGGGCGGAGCAGCTTCAGCGTCTGGATGATGGCAGCCGGCTTGAAGTCGAACACCTTGCTCACGGCGTGCAGAATCGCGGCGTCGGAGATGTTGCCGGTGCCCATCGTGTCGATGTGCACGCTGACGGGATCGGGATAGCCGATCGCGTACGCGAACTGGACTTCACACTTGTCGGCGAGTCCGGCGGCGACGACGTTCTTGGCGACGTAACGGCCCATGTAGGCGGCCGAACGGTCCACCTTGGACGGGTCCTTGCCGGAGAATGCGCCACCACCGTGCCGGCCCATGCCGCCGTAGGTGTCGACGATGATCTTGCGGCCGGTGAGGCCGGAGTCACCGTGCGGACCACCCACAACGAACTTGCCGGTCGGGTTGATAAGGAACTCGGTCTTCTTGTTGAGCATCCCCTTCGGCAGCACCTTGCGGATGATCTCGTTGATGCAGAAGTCCTCGATCGTCTTGTGCCGCACGGCTTCGGTGTGCTGGGTGGAGATGACAACGTTGGTGATTTCGGTGGGGACGCCGTCCACGTAGCGGACCGAGACCTGGCTCTTGGCGTCGGGACGGAGCCACGCGACCTTGCCGGCCTTGCGCACCTTCGAGAGGTGGCGGCCCAGGCGGTGGGCAAACATGATCGGGGCCGGCATGAGCTCCGGCGTTTCGTTGCTCGAGTAGCCGAACATCAGGCCCTGGTCGCCCGCGCCCTGTTCCGCCTTCTTCTTGCCTTCGGCTGCAATCGCGTCCACACCCTGGCTGATGTCGGGGCTCTGCGTGGTCAGCAGGTTGGTGATGAACACCTTGTCCGCATGAAACACGTCGTCATCATTGACGTACCCGATGCCGCGAATCGCCTTGCGGATGACCTCGTTGTAGTCGAACTTCGCCTTGGTGGTGATTTCACCGGCGATGACGACCTGGTTGCTCTTGACCAGGGTTTCGCACGCCACACGGCTGCGTTTGTCCTGGGTCAGGCACGCGTCCAGAATCGCGTCGGAGATGGTGTCGGCAACTTTGTCGGGATGGCCTTCACCGACGGACTCGGACGAAAAGATGTACTCACTCATAGCCGGAAAAGGTTATCACGCCTCACGGGGACTTGGCGGGCTTGCGCATGTACGTCAGGTCGTACCGCACCTGCCAGGTCTTGCCGCCGTCGGTGGAGTGCTGGCCAAATTGGCGGACCTGATTCGGG
>CAZLJG010000521.1:0-1861 GCA_964559545.1 uncultured Solibacteraceae bacterium
ATGGCCGCGCGCACCTCGTCCTTGCCCATCTCGCCGTCGATGAGCACCCAGTCGGCGGCTTCGGCCTGACGGCGATACGACGCGCGGACGCGGCCGAGGAGCTGGAGGTCGCGTTCGTATTTGTCGCGGCCGGTGGACTTGCGCTGCACGGCGGTCTCGGGCGCAATGTCGAGCAGCACGGTCACGGTCGGCTTTGGCAGATAACGCTGGATGTCTTCGAGCCACGCGGGGTCGAGGCCCTGGGCTTCGCCGTACGCGATGCTTGACGCGCGGTAGCGATCACACACGATGATGCCGCCGGCGTTGAGCCACATCTCGATCTTCGGGCGGAATTCGCAGCGGTTGGCGACGTAGAGCAGTTGCATGACGTCGGCACCGAACTCGCGTTCGCCGGCGAGGGCTTTGGCGATCTCGCGGCCGATGGGCGTCTCGTAGTCGGGAAACGACAGCGAATGGACCTTGCGGCCGTCCTGCTCGATCCGCGCGCGCAGATGCCGCGCCTGTGTTTCTTTCCCGCTCTGATCGAGTCCCTCAAACGCAACAATCATCACGCCTCCCACTGCAGCATGTCGTCCACCGTCTGGCGGCGGCGCACCACCCGCCACGACCGTCCATCCACCATCACTTCAGCGGCGAACGGACGTCGATTGTAATTGGACGCCATCACCGATCCATACGCTCCGGTATCGCGCACAACGATCAGGTCGCCGACCACGACCGGCGGCAGACTGCGCTGCTTGCCGAGTGTGTCGCTGGTTTCGCAGACGGGACCCACGATGTCGCAATCCATGGCCGCACCGTCCCTCGGGACAACCGCTTCGATCTCGTGCCACGCACCGTAGAGCGCCGGCCGAATCAGGTCAGTCATGCCCGCATCGACAATCACAAACATGCGCCCGTCCGCCTGGGCTTTGAGATCCACCACACGCGCCAGCAGCACACCCGCGGGACCGGTGATCCAGCGACCAGGCTCCAGCACGAGCCGCAGCCCCGTGGGACGCACGACCGGCAGCACGGCCGCCGCGTATTCCTCGGGACTCAACACGCGCTGACCGGGCTCGTAGGCAATGCCCAGTCCCCCACCGATGTCGAGGTGCTCAAGCTTGATTCCCTGCTCCGCCAGCGTCGTCGCCATCGTGGCAATCGTGGCGGCGGCCTGGGTGAGAGGCAACGCGTCGGTGATCTGAGATCCGATGTGCACATGGAGACCCACGACGCGCAGGTTCGGACGCTGGGCCATCTCGGTGACCATCGCGTACGCCTGCACCACCGACATGCCGAACTTCGTGGTCTTGTGCCCGGTGGAGATGTTGGGATGACTCCCCGCGTCCACATCAGGATTCACGCGCACGGCCACTCGAGCGACGGTGTTGTGCGTCGCGGCGATGGCCTGGATGCGCTCCATCTCGCCAGGCGATTCAGCGTTGATCGCCTTCACGCCGAGCGTCACCGCGCGCACCAGTTCGTCGTGGGTCTTGCCGACGCCGGTGAACACGATCTGGTCCGGCGAAAACCCAGCGCGCAAGGCGAGTTCAATCTCGCCACCGGAGTTCGCATCCGCGTGTGCGCCGGCCTCGCGCATCTCGCGCACCACGGCCAACGTCGCGTTCGCCTTGATGGCGTAATGCAGGTCGTGCGGGTAGCTGGCGAAGGCGCTGTCGAGGGCGGTGTAACGCTCCCTCAGCAGTGCGCGGCTGTAGACGTGTGTGGGTGTGCCCACGGCCTCGGCAACCGCCGACAGCGCGACATCGTCACAGCAGAACTCTCCATGAATGCGTATGAAACCAGGCACGGGACCTGGCATTTTAGTATGATTCCGGACGCGGTTCTGGCCGTCCGTTGCATGTCCGAAATCCCCACG
>CAZLJG010000522.1:0-1858 GCA_964559545.1 uncultured Solibacteraceae bacterium
ATCGTCGATCGATCCCAACCGCGTCGTGACGATCATGGGGCCCTCGAAGACGGAGTCGCTCAGCGGGTATCGCCTGGGCGTGGCGTTTGGCGCACCACGATTGATTGACCGCATGGAGAAGCTGCAGGCGATCGTGTCGCTTCGCGCGCCCGGGTATTCGCAGGCGGTGTTGCGCACGTGGTTTGACGAACCGGCGGGATGGCTGAAGGACCGCACGGCCAAACACGAGGCGATCCGCGACGCGTTGATCCAGGTGTTCCGCAGCGTGCCGGGACTCGTCGTCCGTGCGCCCGAGGCGGGCAGCTACCTGTTCCCGCGCCTGCCGGCGTTGAGCATCCCGCTGGTCGCGTTTGTGCGAGCGTTGCGTGTGCAGGCCGGCGTGACGGTTACGCCCGGCACCGAATTCAGTCCTGAGTCCACCGACAGCATCCGCCTGAACTTCTCGCAGAACCATGAGGCGGCGGTGCAGGCGGTGCAGCGGATCGCGCAGCTGATCGAGCGCTACCGGGCCTGAGCGAATGGTCAGCAGACGCGAGTTCCTCGGCACGGCACTCGCGGCGTCGGCGGCGCTGACCGTCGGCGGCTCGCTGGCCGGGTGTGGCCTGCGTCGCAACCGGCGGCCGCACATCGTGCTGATCATGTGCGACGACCTCGGCTACGGTGACGTCGGCTTCACCGGGGCCACGGCCTACACCACACCACACATTGATCGAATCGCGCGTGAGGGGATGGTCCTTCGACAGGCCTATTCTGCAGCTCCGGTCTGCTCTCCGACGCGGGTGGCGCTGATGACCGGACGGTATCCAGCTCGCGATGTCGCCGGGCTGCACGAACCACTCACAACCCATCCGGTTGGGTTGGCGGCAACACCGGCGACGTTGCCGCGAGTGCTCAAGGACGCCGGCTATCGCACGGCCCTCGTCGGCAAGTGGCACCTCGGTGTCGCGCCTGAGTTTCACCCGCGCCAACACGGCTTCGACGAGTTCTACGGCTTTCTCGGACCTGCGGGTGACTACTTCACCAAGGAAGACTCGGAATACCGGCGCCCGATGTTCTTCGACAACGACGAACCCGTCACGACGGAAGGGTACGTGACCGATCTGTTTACGGCGCGAGCGGAGAAAGTCATCGCCGCGCCCTCGGATGCGCCGCTGTTCCTCAGCCTGCAATACACCGCGCCGCATTGGCCCTGGCAGGGCTCCACCGATCACCATCGTCCTTCCGTGGACGACTGGAAGGCCGGCGGATCACCCGAGGTCTATGCCGCGATGATGCGGAGTCTTGATGATGGGGTGGGGCGTGTGCTCGCGGCGCTGGATGGTGCAGATATGACGCGCGACACACTGTTGGTGTTCACGAGTGACAACGGTGGCGAGCGGTTTTCGCACATGGGACCGTTCAGTCACGCGAAGATGACGGTGGGTGAGGGCGGCATTCGCGTGGCCACGGCCGTGCGGTGGCCGGCGCGCGTCACCGCAGGCAATCACTCTGACCAGGTCGCGGTCACGATGGACTGGGCCGCGACGTTTGCCGGTCTCGCGGGTGCGGCGATGCCACGTCCCGTGGATGCGATCGATCTTGTGCCGGCTCTGACCGGCGCGCCGCCAGTACCGCGAACACTGTTCTGGAGGGTGACGCAACGTCGCCAGCAGAAGGCCGTTCGACACGGTGACCTGAAATACGTGGTGAACGAGGAGGGGACGCACCTGTTCGACTTGGCGTCTGATCCGGGCGAGCGCACCAACCTGCTCGAAACACGGTCCATCGATGCGACAGACCTCAGGACGCGGCTGGCCGCGTGGGAGGCCGAAATGTTGCCCCCCGCACCCCTCGAAGAGCGATACCGGTAAGATCGCTT
>CAZLJG010000523.1:0-1847 GCA_964559545.1 uncultured Solibacteraceae bacterium
CGTCATCGTCACGACTGACGCGACCAGCACGAACGCGACGGTTCTCAGTGTCTTCATGTCGTCTCCTTCATCTCACCCTTGTCACCAGGTCCACGCCAGCTCTTCCCGCCAGCGCTGCAGTGTGCCTGCGTCGAGTGCAAGCGCTTGATCGCGACTCACGCCGACCGGCAGCGGTGTCAGCGACACCATTCGATCAAACACGCGCACCCGATCCTCCTGGGTGACGCGCGACAGCAGATGCCACAACGTCAACGTGTCGCGATCACGCGCCTCCGCCATCACAATCGCAAGTGCCGTCGCCCTGTTCGGCGGAGGACCAAAATCAAACACCTCAAGCGCGCGCCGAAAGGCCTCCGTCGCGTCATCAAACGACGGCGTGCCGGGACCGATCGACGGCCTGGTGGTGGCGCTGGCCCCCGCCGGCACCAGAGACGCGCGGTCGCTCCATTCCAATGCCGCCCAGCCTTGAGTGACCTTCAACGTGCCGCCACCATCCGCGTCGATCTGCATCGTGTACGCGCATCCCAGATCCACCACGGTGCTCGTGGGGGTCTCGACAAAAAACACCCGCGGAGGTGCGACGATCTCGACGCTGATGCTGCCCCGTTCGAGGTTGAGGCGATGTTCATTCGGCTGCGCGCTCAACAGCTGCAGGCGGGTGCCAGGCGCCAGGTCCACACGCCCGATCTCGCCGATACGGATTGCCGTCGTTGATGAGGCGTCAGTTTCGAGCCACTCACCGGCAGCGACGCGCGGCGCCAGTCGAGCGTCCATTCGCACCACATCCCACGCCGCCGGTCGCGATGAGACCCACCATGCCCCGGCAGCACCGACGAGAAGCAGGGCCACGGCTGCCAGAGCAACGCCCGGGCGCGCGAACCACGCCGGTGCGTCCGCTCGTCTGCTCCGGGGTTGGTCAAGCGCCGTCTCGATCGAGTGCCAGATGTCAGGCGGCGCCGACACGGGCGTCAGTTGTTGCAGCACTACCGCTACGGCCCTGTGCGACGTCAGCGCTGCCCGGCACGACGCACACGTCGCAAGATGCGCCTCAATGCGCGACCGTTCCGTCGATCCGACCGCGCCATCGGCAAAGGCCGCGATGCGGTGGCGGACGTGCCGCGTCCACGGCATCGGAATCATTGCGGCCCCCTATGGCCGAGCGCCGCCAGGCGCTGGCCCAGGATCGCGTGGCCTTTGCTCAGCCGCGACGCGACAGTGCCCGGCGAACAGTTCAGCACGCTCGCCATCTCGTCGTATGACAAGTCCTGGAAATACCGCAGTACGATGGCCATCCGGATTTTCGGCGTCAGCTCGGCCAGTGCGGCCTGGATGACACGCGCCTGATCGCGCTGCTCGAGCTCGACATCGTGCCCGGGCACAACCGGGCGCGAGTCCAGCACGGCCGGGTCCGCCATCGACGCCCGCCACCAGGCGCCCCGTGTGCGGTCCACACACGCGTTGGCGACCATGCGATGCAGCCACGTCGAAAACTCCGACTGGCCTTTGAACTGCGCGATTCGGTCCATGAGTTTCAGGAAGACCTGTTGCGTGACATCCGCGGCGGTGGCCGTATCACCCCGGAAGAAATACAAGGCCATCGAATACACGGAGTCCTTGTAGGTCTCGTAGACCAGTCGGAATGCGTCCCGATCACCCCGACGGCACGCTTCGAGCACCTCCGGGGTGATCCTCTGGTCCTGCTGGCTCACCACCATGAAGTTAGACGCGGGCTCATCCGGGTTTCTTCACTTGCGAACGGTTTACTGGGAGCCACGGAGAAGAGCTCACCATGAGGGGCCATGAAGGTCCATGAAGAAAGAAATTCCAAGAGTCATGGAACACAGGGA
>CAZLJG010000524.1:0-1846 GCA_964559545.1 uncultured Solibacteraceae bacterium
GCAATCCCGAGTGGTGGTTGTGGATGCATCGACGCTGGCGTGCGGATGTCACCGGTGCCGACACCGGCGCAGTCGGCGGCATGTACCCGACAACATCTGACGAAAGCACTGAGCTGGACGGGCCGGAGGCCACATGATTCCTCCCGACCACACCGTCGTCTCGCGCCTCGTCATCCGGCCACCCAACTGGCTCGGCGACGCCGTGCTCGCATTGCCCGCAATGGCCGCGCTTCGGCGTCACTTCGCGAGCGCGCATCTCACGATCGCTGCACCCGGCGCCGTCGCATCACTCTTCCGTGAAGACACCGGCGTCAATCCCGACGCGATCGTGGTCGTGCCCACCGCACATCGCGACGCCATCAAGACCCTGCGCGACGGCCACTTCGAACTCGGGATCCTGTTCCCCAACTCCTTCCGGTCCGCCTGGCAACTCCGCCGCGCCGGCATCCCTCAACGTTGGGGCTACGCAACATCAGCTCGGGGATGGGTTCTGACCCGCAGGTCGGCCGCACCCGCCTCCGCCAAGGCTTCGGCGGGCAAGCAGCATCACTCCGAGTACTACCGTGAACTAGTCCGAGGCCTCGGTATCCCCGTCGATGACGACGCCCCGAAGATCGTCGCGTCCGCGCCCGCGCGTGCGAAGGCGCTCGCCCTCTTCGGCGGCGGCGAGCCCGAGAAAGCCCGCGTCATCACCCTAGCCCCCGGCGCCGCGTATGGGCAGGCGAAGCAATGGCCTCCCGCGCGCGTGGCCGAGTTGGTCGCGAAACTTGTGCGTGATCGCAGCGCGAAGTGTGTCCTCGTTGGCGCAGGTCACGACAAAGAAGCCGGCCGCGCGATCGAAACCTGGCTGCGCGCCAACGCACCGGCTGCGCTCGACAACGTCGTCAACGTGATCGGACGGACGGATCTCGCGACACTGGTCGCGATCACGTCACTCAGCCGTGTCTGTGTGTCGAACGACTCCGGCGTCATGCACGTCGCCGCCGCGACAGGACGTCCGGTCGTCGCGATCTTCGGATCCACCGACGAACGTGTCACGCGTCCACTCGGCCGTGGCGATGTGCTCACCGCCGACGTCTTCTGCCGCCCCTGTCACCTGCGCGACTGTCCCATCGACCACCGCTGCATGAAAAGGATCTCCGTGGACCAAGTCTTCGCCGCCGTCTCCCGCCACCTGGCATTTGGAGGGGGGCAATGACAAGCCGCGCAGTGTTTTTGGACCGCGATGGGACCTTGATCCACGAGGTGGGCTACCTGAGCCGCCTGCAGGACGTGAAGTGGTATCCAGGCACGAAGGACGCCATTCGCTTGCTCAAGCGCGCGGGGTATCTGGTGTTTGTCGTGACCAATCAGGGCGGCATTGGTCTGGGACTGTTTGACGACACGTTTGTCCACTCCGTGCATGCCTCAATGGAGGCGGAGATCGTCGAGAGTGGTGGCGCGATCGACGGATGGTTCTTCTGTCCGCATCATCCCAACGCGGTCGTCCCGTCATTGCGCACGCCATGTGCCTGTCGGAAGCCGGGTCGTGCGATGATCGACGCCGCCTGCCGCGGCCGGAACATCGATCTCGCGCAGTCGTGGGTGATTGGTGATCGCGATGTGGACGTGCGGATGGCGCAGGCCGTCGGCGCGCGCGGCATCCTGGTGACGACGGGTCATGGGGAGCGGGATTACGAGAAGATGGGACGTGCGCTTCCGGAAGGCACGTTCGTGGCGGCCGACCTGACTGAGGCCGTGGCAGAGGTATTGATTCGATGACCACACGCTACGCGGAGATTGTCAGCCGCTTCGCATCCGCCCACATCGTCGTCGCCGGCGATTTGATCGCGGACGAATTCATTTA
>CAZLJG010000525.1:0-1831 GCA_964559545.1 uncultured Solibacteraceae bacterium
ACACCGTTGATGGCCGCGTGGTGGCGCCCACGGTGTTGTCGAGAGCGTCTCTCGAAATGAACTCTGCCGGCGCCTACTGGACCCGGGACGACGCCTTCACGTTGACGCGCCTTCAACTGGAGTGGAAGCTCTCCGCGGCTGATGCGGCCCGGCCCGGCATGGTGGCCAGATTCGAGGTGCCCCCCGCACTTCCGCGCGCGCACGTAATCCTCGCAATGGGACTGCTCGTGACCGTCGGCCTCTGGCTCGTTGCCATCGTGCTTCGATTGCGGTCGGCCGGTCGGCGCCCCCGACTCGAAGACGTGGCGACGGCGGTGGCGCCGGTTGTCGCGTTTGCCCTGGCGAGCCTCGCGGCCAGCCTGCGACTGATCAGTCCACTGTGGCGGTCTGGTGATACCGACGCCGGAACGATCGCCTCGTTCGCCGCTGCGACCGCGAACCCTGCGGCGTTTGGTGCGGATGCGATGTTGGCCGACCCGGTGCACTACTCCTGGTACACGAGTCTGTACATCAAGGGGGTCATGGCGCTGCGGACATCCGGACTCGAGACGGACCACGCATTCGCCGCGCTGGTGTTTGTGAGTGTGTGGCTCGGTGTCCTTGGCTACACCCGTCTGCTGCGCGTGGTCTCCGGTCGCACCTCTGTGGCGCTGGTGGGTGCGGTGACTGTGACGATGTTCTCGCTGGGGTATCCGGCGAATGAACAATGGGCGTTTGGTCAGGCGCTTCCGCGCAGTCTGTTTGCGGGTGTGCTGCCCTGGGCGATCCTGCTTGCGACGCACGTGGTGCGTCGGCGCACGCTGTGGCCTGTGCTCGGCGTTGCGGTCGGCGCGACCACCTATGTGCACCCGGTCAGCGCGCCTGCCGCACTGGGCGCGATCGGGATGATGCTTCTGGTGACTACGCGCCGCCATCTCATCCGGCATGGGGTGACGCTGGCCGGATTTGCGCTCGGTGCGGTGCTCGCTCTGGCTCCGTTTGCCATGCAGTTCGCCGCACTCACGGGAGCACGTGAGGCGGCCGGTGTCGCCGCGCCCATGGTCGTGCCGGAGTTCCTGTCGGTGGTGAATCCCCGAACGGTGGTCGTCGAGTTGGTGACAAGTCCCACGCTCATGCTCCGGCTGGGGATCTGTGCGCTGGTGCTGTGGTACGCACGCCGCAGATATCCGTCGGCGGTCCGCATGATCGCAGCTGCAGGGGTTGGGCTGTGTGTTGTTGGCCTGGTGGTGCCGGCGGTGGATTGGTGGTGGGCCGAACAGCAGGCCGCGATGCCTCGACAAATCGAGTTGTCGCGCGGGCTGCGGTATCTGGATGTCGTGCTGATGCTCGCGCTCGCACTCGCCGCACGCATGGCCCATCGGCAACGCCGGATGATGCCGGTGTTGGCGGCGTTGTTCCTGTGGCTCTATGCGATGCCGCTTGCAAGCACGGGCATGGGGACGGTGACGTCGGTCGCCGCCGCGTCACGCGCCAGCCACGGGCGTCTGATTCCTGTGGCTGAAGCCCGCCTGGAGATGCTGCACTTCCTGCAGGCCACCCGGCCGGAGTTCCAGCGCGTGTGGGTGCCGTTTGATCTGGATTTCCTGCGCGCCTACGAAGTCCCGCTGGCCTTCACCTGGAAGGATCCCTGGGGCCTGTCGGTCGTGGACCTGCCCGCGATGCAGGAGGCGATCAGCCTGGATGTGTCCGCGAAGACACTGGCTCGAGCCGGCTTCGATCGCGCTGCCGCTGGTCAACTCCTCGACCAGAGCGGTGCGACGTTTCTGGTGCTGTATCGCGTGACGGTATTGCCCGAGCTCCTGGCGTCGGACTGGGTCCGGTTTGCCAATGA
>CAZLJG010000526.1:0-1829 GCA_964559545.1 uncultured Solibacteraceae bacterium
CAGCGATTCTGCCGACTCCCGCGACACGGTGTAGGTCACCAGTTGACCCGGCGCTATCTCCGACAACACCGTGGCCACATCGTCCGGCGTGACCACCACGCGACCGTCGATCGCCTGGAGCCAGTCGCCGCGTCGCAGCCCGGCATCACCGGCGGCCGACCCGGCGCTGACTTCAAGCGCCCGCAAGTCCGCCCCCCAGAACACGCCATCATCCACCGCGGCGGTGCGCTGCCAATTCCTCACCACCACGAGATTGATGAGAGCCATGGCAATCAGGCCCGTGGCGACCGCGACCGGCACGGCCACGCGGATGAGGGGACTGAGTTGGCGCGTTGACGTGGACATGGATCCGGTTAATCACCGAGCAAGGCTTGTGCCCGACCGACGGGCACAACAATGCTCCGCAAGTGACTGAATAAAAAGGGAGTTAGATTACACGAGCACTGCGCTGAATCCAACGAATTGGATCGTTTCAGAAGCGGACCTGAACGCCGCCCAGGACCCGGCGAGGCGCGCGCACGGTCAGCAGCTCGTCGTACGACGAAGCACCAAAGGCACCGGCATTGGCAGGGTCGCGGAACATGTTGCTCATCGCGAGCAACACTTCGATTTTGCCGCCCTGGATGGGCTGGAACGGCAGCGCCTGCCGAATCTGCACATCGAAGCGCCCGTCGAACATCGGCGCGAGTCCCAGCGCGTCGGCGCGTGTGAACGCGCTGTTGAGCCGGTAGGCGACGGTGATGTCAGTCTGCGACTCGGGAATCCGCGCGCGCAGCGTGCTGGTGAGGTCATGCAGCACCTCATGGGCGGGTCGCAGCGCTGACGGAAGCACGACGGCGATCGCGCGTGCCTGCGATCCATAGTTCCACGACGCGCGGCTCATCGAATAATCCACCGAGGCGTTGATTCGTGACGTGAACCACCCTGACGCCCGAACGCCCCAACCCTGCAGCGTGACATCGCCGGCGTTCGCCACGTAGTAGTGGCCGACGCCGCGACTCGCATCCAACCCGAACATGGTCGCCAGTTGGTCGCGCGTGTGTTCGTAGAACCAGTGGGCCGCAATTGTGCGGGAGCGACCAATGGTCCCGAACTCCCGTTCGAGACCGATGTCGCCGCGCTGCACACGTTCGGGTGTGAACGCGGCGCCGGGAACCAGTGGCGCGAAGGTCCGATCCGGCGGCAGCCACGGGCCCGAGGACGGCGGGGGAAAAAAGGCATCAACACCGGGAGCAATCACCGCGCTCGATGCGGAGGCTGCCACGAACAGACGTGCACCGAGTCCGAGGCGTGCGCCAAGGCGCGGACTCAGGAAGTTGCGACCACCGCTGAGGTAGTCGAAGCGGTCGGCGCGCAGGCCGTAATTGATCTCCACGCCAGGAGCCAGTCGCCAGCGGTCCAGGGCATACAGACTCCCCGCGGCACGCGTACCTTCGGTCGACTGCAGAATCGCCGCCGTCGAGCCCTGCGAGCCATCGGCGAAGCGCTGTGCGCCGTACGACATCCCCACGCGGAACGCGTGTGTCTGCACGTCGCGCGCTTCGTATTCACCAAGCGCCACCCACGAGGCGAGACCACCGGTGGACAACGCGCCGCGAATCCGCCAATCCCCGTGAGTGCCCACGGGTGCGCCAACCGACAGGTACGCCACGCCGCGCGGCAACTCGGCATCCCATCCTGCGGCCTGGTTAAACGTGGACGTGGTCAGCATGTTGAACTGACCGCTGAAATCGGTATCAACAAAAAACGACGTCGCGGCGCGCGCAGACTCGGTCACGGCCCAGTCAAAAAACGACACGCGTGGACGAAAGGTGGTGGGCGTGGCCTCG
>CAZLJG010000527.1:0-1827 GCA_964559545.1 uncultured Solibacteraceae bacterium
AGGCATCTGCCAATTTCAATTCGACCAACGACTCCTGAAACAGATTTAGACTGGCGTCTTTCTGCATCGATTCCGCTCGCCTCAGCCACCAACCGGGCACTTTGCGGGCGGCATCCAGGCACAATTTTCGGGCCGGCGGCTTCAACTGACTCCAGGAGGGCCACAACAAATCCAGAATCTTGGTGTGATCTCCCTGGGCCTTCCATTTGTCGACTTCCGAATCTTGAATCTTCTCCCGGATGTCAGGCAGCAGCTTCGTCGCTGTCGCCAGCGCCAGTTCCAGCCGCCGCGTATTATCCGCCGCACGCGCGGCGGTGAGTTCTTGTGTGGCGTCACTCCAATTCTGGCCCCCGTATTGATCAAGCAATTGAGGGTCCAGGGCAGATACGATTTGATCAAACTCAGACTGTGCGGCACGGACGCGCGACAATTCCACGGCCCGCTGCAGACATTGTTTGTAGCCGGTCTCGGCTGTCGCCAGAGCGTCTGCGGCAGCGCCGTAGTCTCGCGATTGCATCGCCTGCAAAAAGTTATCGTGCGCTTGCGTCGCGGCTTGAAACTCCTTGGGGACAAGCTTGTCGGCCGTTTGATCGAGAAGTTGAGCCTTCAGCGTCTTGAGCCGCTCCAAGGTCTTTTGTGTATTGGACGCCAGTCGCATCGCGCCCTCGGCAACGGTGACGGCCTGGTAGTATCCCCGGGCGGCCGCGCGATACTTGGTCAGTGATTCGGAGAAATTGCCTTGCGAGTAAAGTTCATCAGCGACCTTTTTGTCCGCATCCGCAGCGTTCCAGACTTTGGCCGCATACTGGTCAGCATTCCGGTTCTCCGAATCCTGCTTGGCACGCTCTGCAACGACCCGGGCTTCATTCAGGTCGGCCAACATCTGTTGCTTGCTCACGGTCGGCTTGGGTGCAGGCGGAGCGGTCCCCGTGACCGGTGCCGATGCCGTTTTGGTCGTCGTCGGGGTCGGCGCCGTCGTAGTTGGCATTGTGGGGACAGTGTCTGGAGGCGATGACGGTTGCACGGGAGACGGAGTTGTATTAGTCACCAATGACGGACTTGCAGGCATGGGCACCGGCATCGGAGGTGTGGGAATGAGAGTCGACGTCGGAGGCGAAGAGCTCGCGATGCCCGTTCCGGCTGAAGCCACTGAAGTTGAAGCCGGAGTAGAAGCTGGCAATGTCGCTGGCGCCGGGGTCCCGGCCAGGGGGGTGACCGGCGTAGTGACGGCTGGCACGGGCGGATTCGTGGCCGGCTTGGGCAACAAGTCCCCGCGAAACAGCCAGCCCATCACGCAAACTACGGCCAGCAGCGCGACCGTGAAGATCGCCTCTTTCCGCCTTTGCTCAGGACGAACCGGACGCTCGGACTTGATTGGAGTCCGGGGGGCGGCATTCGACGACGTCGGAGCCGCCGGTCGCGTGCCGGAAGGTTTCGTCAGCGCGGTTGATAGGTCAGTCAGAAACTCTTGACAACTGCCGTAGCGTTCCGAGGGAACCTTGGCGAGGGCACGGCGCAGTGAGCGGTTCGCCGCGTCTGACAACGATTCGATCGCGGGAGGGGAATCCTGCAGCACGCACATCCGCATCACGGATGCGTCGGGCGAATCAAACGGAGGATGGCCGCCGAGGAGCTCATAGGCGACGACAGCCAGTGCATACTGATCAGCGCGGCCATCCTGCGGGCTGCCCCTCCATTGCTCAGGTGCCATATACGGATACGAACCGCTGATTTCCAGACCGCCGACTCCGGCTCGCGAAATGGAACGGTGAATGGTTGCTGCCAGACCGAAATCGACGAGTTGAGGATTTGTGCCCTCGGATGACA
>CAZLJG010000528.1:0-1826 GCA_964559545.1 uncultured Solibacteraceae bacterium
GCGCGATTCGGTTTTCAACGCTTGAGGCGATTTGTCAGGCGCTCGGGTGCCAGCCTGGTGACCTCCTCCGATTTGAGGCGGAACAACCGGAGCCCAGGAGCTGACGACATTACCGACGTAATCGGCTCGCCGGTATCGTGACCGATCCCAGGCGTCCACTGTGGGCGTCCCAGGCCACCAGTCGGACCTGATGGGCCCCGGCGTCCAACTCAATGGCCACAGTTAATGTCAGGCCTTCTGTGTCGAGTTGTGCGCGTTGCGCGACTGAAAGTCGCAAATCGATGGTGCGGTCGAGCGTACGTTGAAGCCGGCCACCCGTCAGGCCTTGTGCGATGGCGAGCTGGACGGATCCCTCCCAGAGATCTCCGGCGGGTTGCAGCATGATGGCGCCCGCGTGCAGGTGAATGCTCAGACTCAGGCTTTGTGGCGCTGGCCCAGGGGCCGGAGCGACAGAGAGTGGGAGGCCTGTGGCATCAAGGGGCGAGGCCAGAGCTTCCGTCATGATTCCGACGCGATCCTCGGTTCTCGGATGGGCGAAGTAGCCACTACGGTGTCGCACTGAGACACCGCGGCGATTGACCGAGACACGAATGCGCCGGAACCGGCCATCCCAGTTGTCGGATGCCGGCACGTACCCCAGAAGGTAGGTCAGGGCAGAGTCGTCGATGGCCCTCGCCATGGCGGCGCCCAGATCGTTGGTGCTGTGAAACGCGCGGCCACCGGTCTGTTCGGCGATCATGAGCGACGCGTCCAGCATCCGGCGTGATTCCTCAAGCGACGGCATCACCTGCACCTTGTCCCCGGGCCGCGAGACAAACGCAGCCATAAGTCCTCGCGCATCCACCGGATAGATCGCGATGTCCGATGCACTGAGCGCCATCGTGGCACGCCGCACTTCCGGTGACATGACGCGGGGCCCTCCACGGTCGTCGATCACCAGGGGGAAGCCACCCGACATCCAGATGACGTTCTTGCGACCACGCACCCCCGCGAGATGTCCCGCGAGCGCCTCAAGGGCGGCCGTCGTGTCCTTGACCCGAAGGTGTTCAAAGAAGGCGCCCATACTCTTCAGTTGGGCGTCTGATTGCGCCAGAAACTGCGCCAGTGCCGAACCGGGCGCGGTGTCACCGGTGGGATCGGCCGTCAGGTTCCTTTCGTCGGCGACCGCGAGGGCGGCACTTGTGCCTCCAGCGGCACGCTCCACGGCCCGCAGCAGCGATGCCGTGTCCTGCGAAATGTCATGCAGTACATGTAATACCCCAGGATCGAGCAGGTAGAGCCCGATCCGATCGGCTGGGTTCATCTGTCTCAGGACCTGCACGAGATGTTCGTGCGCGCGGCGCTGATTGATCGCTGATGTGTTGATTCGATCGATCACGATCAGCGTGACGCCGCCGAGGGCCGCCGGGTCGATGCGGTTGGTGAATACGCCGGGTGGCGGAGGCTCGCTGTTCGCGCGCGCACGGACGCGCGACTCGACGGCAAACAGCGCCACCGGCCGCACGTCGCCGTCCTCCCTGATCGTGAAGTCAGCTGCCGTGAGGCCGTCGACGGGTCGGCCTGAGTCGTCCTGCACGATGACGCTGATGGAGACCAGGCGAGTCGACGCACGAAACGTCTGGCTCGGGGCCTGCTGACTGACCAGTGGAATGGTCGCGCCGACGATGATCAGCACGAGGGCGCACGTTCGCATCAAGGGCACTCCCCGGCAGGCTGGCGTCGACAGTATAGCCGTGCTCAGGCTTGAACGAGCACCTTGGACGCCGCGCGAGTCCCGATGGTCACGGCGTCGCCGGTGTCCATGCGCAGGAGAACGGAATCCGCCA
>CAZLJG010000529.1:0-1818 GCA_964559545.1 uncultured Solibacteraceae bacterium
GCCTCCGGCAACAGTCGGAGCGGAGCCAACAGGACGATGGCGTGCGGTGGATAGTCCACGCGCAGCCACTCCACTGGGTACACGCTGGTGCCGGTGGAGAGCCACTGCTCTAGCCACAGCCTGACGAGGTGGAAGTCGATCGACCGATCGGGCTGCAGCCCCACCCAGACGCCGATGGCCAGGCTCACAATGGCCAGCGCACCCCAGACTGGCAGTTCCCACACCCGCATCGACCACAGATTGTATGGGCTGACCGCGGTTACACTGCCGCCATGTCCGATCTCAATACACACTGGTTGGCGCGCCGTGATGCCGCGGTGTCGCGCGGCTTGTTTCCGGGGATGCCGATTGTGGCGGCCCGGGCGGAGAACACCGAACTCTGGGACGTCGATGGCCGCCGCTACATCGACTTCGCTGGGGGGATCGCCGTCCTGAATACCGGCCATCGCCATCCGCGTGTGATGGCCCGTGTACGCGCGCAGCTGGAGGCCTTCACACATTCCTGTGTCGTAGTGGCGCCCTATGCGCCGTACATCGAAGTCTGCGAGAAGCTCAACGCCATCGCGCCGATCACTGGCGAGAAAAAATCGCTGCTGGTCACAACCGGCGCGGAAGCGGTGGAGAACGCGGTGAAGTACGCGCGCGCCTACACCGGGCGGACGGACATCATCGCGTTTCACGGCGCGTTCCATGGGCGCACCAACCTGGCGATGGCACTGACCGGCAAGGTGGTGCCGTACAAGGCCGGCTTCGGTCCGTTTGCACCGGGCATCTGGCATGTGCCGTTCCCGGTGGCACACCACGGCCATACCGTCGCGGAGACGATGGCGGCGATCGAGATGTTGTTCAAGTGTCAGGTGGAAGCGTCGCGCGTGGCGGCCATCATCATCGAACCCGTGCAGGGAGAAGGCGGCTTTTACATCGCGCCGACCGAACTGCTGGTTGCGCTGCGGAAGGTGTGTGATGCGCATGGCATCCTGCTCATCGCCGACGAAATCCAATCCGGCTTCGGACGTACGGGCCGCTGGTTTGCCATGGAGCACTCAGGCGTGGAGCCCGACCTGGTGGCCGTGGCCAAGTCGCTCGCCGGGGGATTCCCACTCGCGGGTGTCGTGGGTCGCGCAGCCATCATGGATGCAGTCGAGGCCGGACGTGTGGGCGGCACCTACGCCGGCAACCCGGTGTCGTGTGCGGCGGCGCTCGGGGTGTTCGAGGCGTTCGCTGAGGAGCGGTTGCTCGAGCGTGCCGCGGTGCAAGGCGCGCGTGTGCTCGCACGCCTGCAGGCGCTGAAAGCAGCCCGAGTCGGTGTGCCCATCGGCGACGTGCGTGGTCTCGGTGCGATGGTGGCGTTTGAGGTCGTGACAGCACACGGCAGCAACGAGCCCAACGCGGCCGGCGCCAAGGCGTTGGCGGCCGCCTGCCTTGAGCGCGGGCTCATCGTGCTCACGTGTGGGCTCTACGCCGACACCGTGCGCCTGCTCTGGCCGCTCACCGCATCCGACGAGATTCTCGACGAGGGGTTGACGATTCTTGAGTCAGCCGCGAGGGAGCGGCCTGACGCCCGTGGGCAACCCGACACCCGACGACCGACCAGCGCTCGACCGATGGTTCGCCCGCGTCTTTGATGACCAGGAAGCGACCAGGTTCGGCAGCGGCTGGGCCAGCGGCACGATTGCCGTCTTCCTGGGCGTGCTCGCGCTTGGTGCCGTGGCCTGCTTCCATCTGCCGTCGGCGCTGACGTCGCCAACGGTACGCGCCGTCTACGCGTTGAGCTGGATTCGCCCACTGGTGGCCGTCGTCATCGGCGGCGCGTTTTTC
>CAZLJG010000530.1:0-1808 GCA_964559545.1 uncultured Solibacteraceae bacterium
TGAAGATGGTGCGCGAGGAGCGGGAGACCGAAGTGCGCGAGCGCGCCGGCGCCGCGGCCGAGGAGCGCCTGCTCGATTTGTTGCTGCCACCCGCGCCTGCGACGACATCCGGATTTGGCGCCGGGTCCACCGAGGACCAGATGGCACGTGACCACGCGACGGCGACGCGCGAAAAACTGCGCGAGCAGCTGCGCGCCGGCAAACTTGACGCGCGAGTGGTGGAACTCGACGTGCCGCAGCGGTCGATGCCGTCATTCGAAGTGATTGCGGGATCGTCGGTCGAAGAAATCGGCGTGAACCTGCGCGACATGATGCCCGGCATGTTCCAGGGGCGGACGCGGCGGCGCGCGATGCCTGTCCCGGACGCGCGCGAGTTGCTCGTCCAGGAAGAGGCGCAGAAACTCATCGACATGGACACGGTCGCCAAGGCGGCGATCGACCGGGTGGAGAACTCCGGCATCATCTTCCTCGATGAGATCGACAAGATTGCCGGCAAGGAAGGCGGCCACGGGCCCGACGTCAGCCGCGAAGGCGTGCAGCGCGACATCCTGCCCATCGTCGAAGGCACAACCGTGAACACCAAACACGGGATGGTGAAAACCGATCACGTGTTGTTTATTGCCGCAGGCGCGTTCCACGTCTCGAAGCCGTCGGATTTGATCCCTGAGCTACAGGGCCGTTTCCCGATTCGGGTGGAACTCGAAGCGCTTGGCCGCGACGAATTTGTCCGCATCCTCACCGAACCACGCAGCACCCTCATCACGCAGTACATCGCGTTGATGGCCACCGAGGGCGTGCAGCTGGTGTTCACGCCGGACGCCATCTCGCGGATCGCGGAACTGGCGACGATGGTCAACGACCGCACGGAGAATATTGGTGCGCGCCGCCTGCACACCGTGATGGAGCGGTTGCTCGACGAAGTCTCGTTCCACGCGCCAGACCTCGACGGCCAGTCCATCACGATCGATCCTGCGTACGTCGATCGCATGCTCGCCGACATCGCCAAGAGTGACGATCTGTCCAGGTACATCCTGTGAGAATCACGGTGGCCCTGGTGGCCCTTGTCCTCGCGGCCGGGTGCGGCAAGAAGGGGCCGCCGCTGCCGCCATTGCGTCCGTTGCCGGTGGCGCCCACCGAGATGACGGCGCGACGCGTTTCCGATCGCGTGCACCTGCGGTTTGTCGTGCCGGCAACCAATCAGGATCCGTCGGCGCCGGTGTCGGTGTCGCGCATCGACATCTACGCACGGTCGCTCGGCTTCGGGTCGGAGGCTCCGGCCGGATCACAGATTGTGCATCGCGACTTTCTTGTGGGATCGATCGCCGTCCGTCCGCCGGTGGATCCGGCCGCGCCGCCGCCCGATCCTGCGGCACCCGTCGATACGCGCCCGGCACCTGGCGATGTCGCGACCTGGTCCGAAGTGGTTCCGGCGGTCGCCGTTCGCCCGCTGACTTATACACGCGCGCAGGAAGCCGCCGTGGCCACTCGGCGTGTGGTGCCGATGCCGCTGCCACCGACGGGATTGACGGTTCCGTTCGCGCGGCTCATCCTGCCCACCCGCTACTACGTCGCGGTGCCCGTGTCTGCCCAGGGGCGCAACGGTGCTCCGTCGGCGCAGCTCGCGATCCGATTCGGGCCCCCGCCGCCAGTGCCGGCCGATCCAACACTGACCTTCACCGAAACGACGCTGACGCTGACGTGGACATCGCCTGAAGGGGCATCTGCGGTCGTGTACGGATCCACGCCTGAAGGCGTGGAGGACCCGGCCCCCATCCAGCCGGCGGCGATCACCACCGGCACCTGGTCGG
>CAZLJG010000531.1:0-1806 GCA_964559545.1 uncultured Solibacteraceae bacterium
TAACGGCTGGGCGGATGTGCAGCTTGTGGTTGGGTTGATGAGTAACTGGAGAACACGCTCGTGCCGGTGATTTCTGTTCAAGATCTGATGCGCGTGTACCACATGGGTGACCATGAGGTGCGGGCGCTGCGTGGGGTGTCACTGGACGTGGAACCCGGGGAATTCGTGTCGGTCACGGGTCCCTCGGGCTCCGGCAAGTCCACCTTCATGCACATCATCGGCGCGCTCGACAAGCCCACGAGCGGCAAGTACATCCTCGACGGCAAGGACGTGTCCCAGCTGTCCAAGGACGAACTGGCCGGCGTGCGCAACCAGAAGATCGGGTTCGTCTTCCAGGGCTTCAACCTGCTCACACGAACGACCGCGCTCGACAACGTCGAACTGCCGCTGCTCTACAACGGCGCCAAAAAATACAAGGCGTCCGAGCGGCACAGACGCGCCATGGAGGCCCTCGACATCGTCGGCCTCGGGCAGCGGTTCCACCACATGCCCAACCAGTTGTCGGGCGGCCAGCAGCAGCGCGTCGCGATTGCGCGCGCGCTCATCAACGAACCGTCGATCATCCTGGCCGACGAACCGACCGGCAACCTCGATACACGCACGAGTATCGAAGTGATGGGCATCTTCCAGCGGTTGAATGTCGAACGCGGCATCACCGTCATGCTCATCACGCATGAAATGGACATCGCGGAATACGGGACGCGGCTCATCCGCTTCCGTGACGGCCGCGTGGTCGCCGACCAGAAGATCGCGCACCGCCGCAATGCGGCTGACGAACTCGCGGCGCTCCCCCCACCGGAGCCCGACCAGATTCCGCAGCCGGAAGCCGCGGCACATTAACGGAGTTCCGAGGTTCCGGAGTTTCAGGAGTACGAAGATGTCAGTGTTCATGGTGTTTCGGATTGCGCTCAAGGCGCTCGGGCGCAACAAGATGCGCACGGCGTTGACGATGCTGGGAATGATCATCGGCGTCGGCGCAGTCATCACGATGGTGGCGCTGGGCACCGGCGCCCAGACCGTCATTGAGGAACAGATCCGCTCGACCGGCACCAACACCATCACGGTGATGGCCGGCAACTTCACTCAGGGCGCCGTGCGCATGGGCGAAGGCAGTTCCAGCCGCCTGATGCCCGCCGATGCCGCCGCACTGCGTGGCCTGCCGGGTGTGCAGTGGGTCGCGGAAGGCGTCGGCACGCGCCAGACGCTGGTCGCCGGCAACCAGAACTGGCAGTCCCAGGTGCAGGGCACCAACGTGGACTGGCCGCTGATTCGTGCGTGGCCGCTGAAGTATGGCCAGTTCTTCACCGAACAGGACGTGCAGTCGGCCGCCAAGGTCATCGTGCTCGGCTCCAACGTCTCGGAGATCCTCTACGGTGCCGACGTGGACCCGACGGGACAGAACGTCCGCGTCCGCAACCACGTGTTCCGCATCGTGGGCGTGTTCACGGCCAAGGGCGCATCGTCGGGTGGTCAGAACCAGGACGACCAGACCTTTGTGCCCTACACGACCGTCCAGAAGAAGATCCAGGGCATCCAGCACCTGAACAACATCACCGTATCGGCGTTCTCGGCCGATCAGATCGCGGCGACTGCCGAGGCCATCAAGGTGTCGATGCGCGTGACCCAGGGCCTCGCCCCTGGTGAAGAAGACACGTTCCGCGTGCAGACGCAGGACGACATCATCGCGTTCCGCACCGAATCGACCTCCACCATGACCTCCCTGCTGGCCGGCATCGCCGCCGTGTCGCTGATGGTCGGCGGCATCGGCATCATGAACATCATGCTGGTCTCGGTCACCGAGCGCAC
>CAZLJG010000532.1:0-1799 GCA_964559545.1 uncultured Solibacteraceae bacterium
TTGCGCATTACGAGCCGGCGCCGCTGATGACGAACCGGATGGCGCGCAGCACATGGATGCTCGGGCGGCTTCGTCCCGGGGTGTCGCTCGCGGAGGCCCGGTCGGAGGTCGAGTCCATCGCGACGACGCTTGCGCTTGAACACCCCGATGCCTACGACCGCGTCACGCTTACCGCTGAGCCGTTTGGTGAAAGCTGGCGTGAGCGATTTCGACTGAGCCTGTTCACGCTGCTGGCGGCAGCTGGGTTGTTGCTGTTGATCGCCTGCACAAACATCGCGACCCTGTTACTGGCTCGCCTCGCCCAGCGCGAACAGGAACTACGCGTGCGCGTGGCCCTTGGCGCACCCCGTGCGCGACTTGTCCGGCAACTGCTCGCCGAGAGCCTCACGATTGCGGTCGCAGGTGGCCTCGTCGGGCTCGTCCTCGCCGCCACAGCGATTCGGATGTTCGCCTCAGCCGGGGTGTTCGCGCTTCCGCCGTACGTCCAGATCGGCCTCGAGCCTCGCACGGCGGTGGCTGGGCTCGCGCTTGTGGTGCTCACAGGGTTGTTGTTCGGCGTGTTGCCGGCGAAACTCGGTGCCGGCGCGCAGGCGGCCGCCGTGGGACGCGACACTGGCGTCCGCGTGAGCCTTGGTCGGCGCCAGCGTCGGTACGGCCAGGTGCTTGTCGTCACCCAAGTCGCATTTACGTTTTTATTGCTCGTGGGCGCCACGTTGTTGTTCCGCACGCATCAGCAACTGGTGGGCGGCGACCTTGGGTACCGCACGGCGAACCTGCTGCGGATGGCCGTGACGCCAGATCCCAACGCGTTCGTGGATCCGGCCGCGCGACTGGCACTGGCGGAGGACATCAAGCGGACGTTCGACGCGTACCCTGGCGTCGAACGGTCAAGTGTGATGGCCGGCGTCCTGCCGCCTTGGTTTGATGAGGTCGTGGATGTGACCGTTGGACCGGATATGCGGCTGCGCGATGTGGGGCGCCACGCCGTGGGCCCTGACTTCTTCGAGACGATGGGCATCGAGTTGTCGAGAGGGCGGGCCTTCGAAGCCTCCGACCGCGCGCCGGGCGCCACCAGTGCGCTCGTGAGTGAATCACTGGCGGCACGTCTGCGCGATACGTCCGGCCGAGACGCCATTGGTCAACGTGTGCACACCACGATGCCAGTCATGGACATGGCCGAATCGTTCGACATCATCGGCGTCGTCCAGGACGTCGTCTACAACGGACCGCTCCGGCCGAGGCCTGCGGATCTGGATTTGTATGTGCCGCTCGAACAGGGCGGGCCCGGCGCGTTTTCGCTCGCGATTCAGACGACCGTCGATCCCGCGTCCCTGATCGAGCCGTTGTCGCGTGAACTCGGGCGTCTGGCGCCGACCTCACCGCAGCACTGGATTTCGACGATGGAGGGGGAGCTGGGGCTGCAATATCGCGACGCCAGGTTGTATGCGTCGCTGTCTGGCGTCTACGGCGTCGCGGCGGCGTTGCTCGCCGTCCTCGGGATCTACAGCGTGCTCGCCAACAATGTCGCCCGTCGGCACCGCGAGCTCGGGGTCCGCATGGCGGTTGGCGCGCGCGCATCGGACATCGTTCGTCTCGTGCTCGGCGAGGGTGTTGTCACCCTGGTGCTGGGTGTTGTCGCCGGGGCCGCCCTTGCGGCGTTTGGCACTCGCCTGCTGACGGGCATGTTGTTTGGTGTTGCCCCCGGCGACCCCGTCAGCTATGTCGCGGTGTCCGCTGGCTTGCTGTTGTCCGGTCTGCTGGCGTGTGCGGTCCCTTCCGTGCGGGCGGCGAGGGTCGAT
>CAZLJG010000533.1:0-1797 GCA_964559545.1 uncultured Solibacteraceae bacterium
GAGACGGCGGTATCGACTGGTGAAGTGCCAGGGCCGTCGGGCATGGCCGTGCCGCAGGCGCAGGGTCCACGGGATCCAGGGTTGCGGCTGCTGCGTCGCGTGGGTGTCGCGGATCCGCTGAGCCTCGACGACTACCGCGCACACGGCGGTTATCAGGCCCTGCGGCGCGCGCTCGACATCGGTCCCGAAGCGGTGCTGCGGGAAATCACGGACTCGAAGTTGCTGGGTCGCGGCGGTGCCGCGTTTCCGACAGGCCGCAAGTGGGAAGCCGTTGCGCGATCTCCCGTGCGTCCGCATTACCTCGTGTGCAACGCGGACGAATCCGAACCGGGCACGTTCAAAGACCGCGTGCTGATGGAGGAGGACCCGTTTGCGTTGATCGAGGCCATGACGATTGCCGGCCTTGCCATTGGTGCTGAACAGGGCTTCATCTACATTCGCGGCGAATATCCGAGGGCGACGACGCGCCTGCAGTCGGCCATTGAGCAGGCGACGCTCCGCGGCTGGCTGGGCGACAACATCGGCGGCGCGGGTGCGCGCTTCCGTCTGGATTTGCGACGCGGCGCCGGGGCTTACATCTGCGGTGAAGAAACCTCGCTCTTCAACTCGCTCGAAGGGTTCCGTGGCGAGCCACGCAATAAGCCGCCGTTCCCTGTGCAATCGGGCCTCTTCCACAAGCCGACCGTGATCAACAACGTCGAGACGTTGGTCAACGTGATCGACGTTGTGCTCGAAGGGGGTCCGGCGTACGCGGGGATTGGCACCGCGGCCTCCTCGGGAACGAAGCTGTTCTGCCTCTCAGGGTGTGTGACGAAGCCGGGCGTGTATGAAGTGCCGTTTGGCATCACCCTCCGTGGATTGCTCGACCTGGCCGGTGGCGTCGAAGGCGGCCGGCCGCTGCAGGCGATTCTGCTCGGCGGCGCCGCTGGTGTGTTTGTAACGCCGGACGAGCTGGACATGCCGCTGACCTTCGAAGGCACCCGCGCGGCCGCGGCCACATTGGGCTCGGGCGTCGTCATGGTGTTCGACGACCGGGTGGATCTCGGCGACATCCTGATTCGCATCGCATCCTTCTTCCGCGACGAGTCCTGCGGGCAGTGTGTGCCGTGCCGGATCGGCACCATCCGGCAGGAAGAAGCACTGCATCGCCTGGTCGCGGCCAAGACAGCCGGCGATCGTCTGGTGGAGCAGACGCTGATTGCCGACCTCGCGCGTGTGATGCGTGATGCGTCAATTTGTGGTCTCGGCCAGACGGCCGCAAGCGCTGTCGAAAGCGCGCTCAAGAAAATCTCCCTGGAGCACCGATCGTGATACCAGCCGTTCCGCTGCCGTTTGTGCGCACCATCGAGGTCACCATCGACGGCAAGACCGTGCGTGTGCCCGAGGGGACGACCATCATCAATGCCTGCAAGACCATCGGCATCGAGACGCCGACGCTTTGTTACCTCGAGAACCTGACACCCGTGAACGTCTGCCGCGTGTGCGTCGTCGAGGTTGAAGGCTCGCGCGTACTGGTGCCCGCGTGTTCCAGACCCGTCGATCCCGGCATGGTCATTCACACGGACTCCGAACGCGTACGCCACAGCCGCAAGCTTGTCTTCGAGTTGCTGGGATCGTCGGTGGACCTCTCAACCGCCGAGCCTCAATTCAAGGCGGACATGGAGAAATACGGCGCGGCGCCCGAACGACTGGCACCGACCGGCCACTCCGGTCATGGCGCGCCTGCGACGGTGCAGCAGCCCGTCAAGATCGACAACGACCTCTACGTCCGCGATTACTCAAAGTGCGTGCTCTGCT
>CAZLJG010000534.1:0-1789 GCA_964559545.1 uncultured Solibacteraceae bacterium
TGTGCGGGTTGTCGGTCAGTTCCTTCATGATCGCCTTGAGGCGCTCTTCGAACTGTCCGCGATACTTGGTGCCGGCGACGATGAGCGAGATGTCGAGCGCGAGGATGCGCTTGTCCGCGAGGAAGTGCGGCGCCTCGCCGTCCACGATGCGCTGGGCGAGGCCCTCGACGATCGCGGTCTTGCCGACACCGGGTTCACCGATGAGCACGACGTTGTTCTTCGTGCGGCGGCACAACACCTGCTGCACCCGTTCGAGTTCCAGCGCACGGCCGACGAGTGGATCCAGCTGACGCTTGCTCGCGGCTTCCGTGAGGTCGCGGCTGAACTCGGCCAGCAGCGGCGTCTCCTTCGGACGCACCGGGGCGGTCTTCTCGTTGAGCAGCTGCACAATGTCGTCGCGCACACTCGCGAGCCGCATCCCCTTGTCGTAGAGGATCGACGAGGCAACGCACTGCTCTTCGCGCAACAGGCCGAGCAGGAGGTGTTCGGTGCCGATGTAGGTGTGCGCGAGCCGGTCGGCTTCTTCCGCCGAGTACTGCAGCACACGCTTCGTTTCCGCACTGAAGGGAATCTCGACCGAGGTCGAGACCTTCTCCTTGAAGACCGTGCGGCCCTCGATTTCCTTGCGAATACTTTCCAAAGACAGGTGTGACCGGGCAAAAATCCGGCTGGTCAGCCCCTTGCCTTCGCGAATCAATCCCAGCAGCAGGTGCTCGGTCTCGATCGACGTACTGCCGAGCTGGGTCGCCTCATAGCGGGCGAAGAACAACACTCGCCGAGCGCGCTCCGTATACCGTTCGAACATCCCCATGAATTATACGAGATCGGCCGGCACCAGCCGGCCACCTTCCAGGCGCAGAATCCGGTCACAGGCGGCCGCCAATGTGGGGTTGTGGGTCACGATGACCGAGGTCAGACCGTGTTCGGCGTGCATGTCCCTGAGCAGCCGGTGGAGATCTGCGGCCGTGTCCTCATCGAGGTTGCCGGTTGGCTCATCAGCGAGCAGAACGGTGGGGCGGGCCACCAGGGCGCGGGCAATCGCCACCCGCTGTTGCTCGCCCCCTGACAGGGCCGACGGGCGGTGGGTCGCCCGGTCGGACAGGCCGACACGCGCCAGCAGCGCTTCGGCGCGTGAGCGGCGCTCAGCCGCCGGGGTGCCGGCGATCCACAGGGGCATCTCGACGTTTTCCAGCGCCGTGAACTCGGGCAGCAGGTGATGAAACTGAAACACGAAACCGACGTGGGTGTTGCGGAACCGCACGCGGGCCTCGTCGGTCATGGCGTGCAGCGCGGAGCCGCCGAGTGTCACGGTGCCGGCGTCAAACGCGTCTAGTCCGCCCAGCACATGCAGGAGCGAACTCTTGCCGACGCCGGATGCGCCGATCACGGCGATCATCTCGCCCTGCTCGACGTCGAGGTCCGCGCCTTTGAGGACCTCGATCCGACCGGTGGCGGTGGGATACGCCTTTACGATGCCGTGTGCGCTGAGGCAGATCATTGGTACCGCAACGCCTCCGCCGGGTCGATCGCGCTGGCGCGCCGCGCCGGGTAAATCGTGGCGAGCAAACAGACCAGCAACGCGCCGATCACGATCGTCGCCACGTCGAGTGGATCCACGCGGAATCTGAGATGGGTGATCTGATATACATCGCCGGGCAGCGAGAACAACTCGTAGCGGTCACACACCCACGAGACGATCACACCCAGCGCCGCCCCGACCAGAGTGCCGATGGCACCGATGGTGACGCCCTGCAGGATAAAAATGCGCCGAATCGCCGATGCCGGTGCG
>CAZLJG010000535.1:0-1786 GCA_964559545.1 uncultured Solibacteraceae bacterium
TTTCACGTGGTTCGAAGTCGCGCGCCTCGCATCACCCGCAGGTCTTCGCACGGATCGATTCGGTGTCGCACTCGCCGCTGACGACAAGGAAGTGTGGGTCGGTGCGCCAGGTGCGCCCGCTGCGGGTGGCCCCGGCCGGGTGTTCGTGTTCACCGGCAACGCCATGGGTTTCAAGGCAGACGGCCTGCAGCTGGTTGGTCCCGGCCTTGAGGGCCCCGCCGGCGCGGGCCAGAGCATCGACATGAAGGCCAACGTCGCTGCGGTCGGTGCCGCCAACGCGCGTAATCGCGGCGGCGCGCTCTTCATCTACGAACGCAACGCCAACGGGTCGTGGACCGAGCAGCCGATGCTGACGACACCCCTCGATGAGATCGCGCCGATCACCGGCAGCGAAAAGCGCTGCACCGGTGCCGGCAAGGTCGAGGTGTTCGACTGCGGCGCGGCCGACCTCCAGTCGTTCCTTCCGCCCTCACGGCTGACGCACGACGGGCACTACATCGAGATGAACGACAGCTGGGGCTGGACCGATTCGCAGACCAAGAAGGAATGGGCCATCGTCGGCCGCCGTGACGGCACGACGTTTGTGGATATCTCCACGCCCACCCGCCCCCGCGTGGTCGCCGACCTTCCGCTCACCGCGGGCGCGCGCCCCGCGTCGTGGCGCGACATGAAGATCTACAAGGATCACACGTACATCGTGTCCGACTCGGCCGGCCAGCACGGCATGCAGGTGTTCGACCTCACGCGCCTGCGCACGATGGAGCCGCAGCCGAACGGTCTGCCCATCAAGGTGAACGAGGACTACATCTACACGGAAATCGCGAGCGCCCACAACATCGTCATCAACGAAGAGAGCGGCTTCGCGTATTCGGTCGGCTCGTCGGGCGGCGGCACCACGTGTGGCGGCGGCCTGCACATGATCGACATCCGTGAACCGAAGAAGCCGGTGTTTGCCGGCTGCTTCTCGGACGCGGGCACGGGTCGCGCGGGCACGGGCTACTCCCACGACGCGCAGTGTGTGACCTACAAGGGACCGGACAAGCGGTACCGCAACAAGGAAATCTGCATCGGCTCGAACGAAACCACGGTGTCGATCGCGGATGTCACCGACAAGAAGGCGCCGAAGGCCGTGTCGCGCGTGACCTATCCGAACGTCGCGTATGCGCACCAGGGCTGGCTCACCGAGGATCACAAGTTCTTCTTCCTCAATGACGAAGGTGATGAAGGCCGTCCCGGCATCGACAAGACGCGCACGATGGTGTTCGACTTCACCGACCTCGAAAACCCCAAGCTGCTCAAGGAGCACATGGGCGTGGAAGCAGCTATCGACCACAACCTCTACATCAAGGGCAACCTGATGTATCAGGCGA
Source organism: uncultured Solibacteraceae bacterium (assembly GCA_964559545.1). Lineage (GTDB taxonomy): Bacteria > Acidobacteriota > Vicinamibacteria > Vicinamibacterales > SCN-69-37 > SYFT01. The sequence goes on from CAZLJG010000535.1 coordinate 1,371, forward strand.
ACTACCGCTCGGGCCTGCGGATCCTCAACGTGAGCGACCCGGCAAACCCGCGCGAGGTGGCGTTTTTTGACACCGCGCCGTACGGCAACAACGGCCCGGGCTTCAACGGCGCGTGGAGTGTGTTCCCCTACTTCCGCTCCGGCTCGATCGTCGTCAGCAGCATCGAACAGGGCCTGTTCATCGTGAAGGCTTCTGATCGATGAGACGACTCGGCGCAGTAGTACTTGCTCTCGGCCTGCTGGGCGGCGGCGCTGTCGCCGCCCAGCCGCTCATCCCCGCAGGTCACGTCTTCGTCTGCGTGCAGGATGACGCAAAGATCGCGGTGGTGTCGTCGGCGACGCAGGAGGTGGTGCAGACCATCGACCTGCAGAAGCTGGGCTTCCCCGCCACGGCGAAGCCGCACTTCATCGTCGTGG
>CAZLJG010000536.1:0-1781 GCA_964559545.1 uncultured Solibacteraceae bacterium
AGTCATAGTGTTCGCGTTGGTTGACACCTCAGCGGCGCCCAGAGTGTCGCCCCACACCGCAACCGCAGGGACGCTTGACGTCATCACGGTGCCGTGGCTCGGAAACCGCGCACTGCGGCATGAGGTGTATCCGGGTGGGCGCATCTACCTGCAGGGTGTCGCGGTTTTCGAAGGTGACACCCCGGCCGCAGTCACGGAGGCGACCTGGGACCCGGGAGACGGCACCGGCCCTGTGTCGATCAACCCGGCCAATGCGCTCGCGCTTGAGCTCTTCCACACCTACCAGGGCACGCCCGGCCAGGAATTCACAGCCACACTCACCGTGACCGACGCCAGCGGGGCCATCGAGAGCGACACGTTCCTGGTGGTCATCAAACACAAGACGATCGATGTCGAAATCAACATGGCGATCGATAACGGTCTCTGGCACCTGCACAAGCAGCTCGTGCGCGCAGAGCAGAACGGTATCAAGACCGCCTATATTCCGGGCGGCTACACTATGCCCGCCACACCGGGTGCCGTGCTCGCGTTTGCGATGAACCACCACGTGGCGGCCGGAGACGGCCGGCTGAATCCCTACGTCCACGATGTCAACCGCATGCTGCATTGGCTTGAGGCCAACCTGCAGGCCGTGCCCCTTGCCAACAAGAACTCCGGCAATCCGGACGTGAACGGCAACGGCCGTGGAGTGACCGTGCTCGGCCGCGCCAACGAGAACTACATCAACGGTCACATCACGGCGGCTTTCATTGCCAGCGAACAACCCGATCGGGTCGCAGTGCTGGGCCACTTCGTTGGCCACACCTACCGCACCCTCATGCAGGACATGGTGGACTTTTCGGCATGGGGACAGATGGACAGCAATCGGCCGTTCCCCGAACGCGGCAGCTGGAACTACACCGCCAGTCCGGGTCACGCCGACAACTCGGTCTCCATGTGGGTGGCCGGCGGACTGATCGCGGCAGAACGCGTATGGGGACTCACCGTCCCCAACTTCGTCAAGGCGGAGAACAACCAGGCCGTGCGGGCCATGTGGAACTCCGATGGATCGCTCGGCTACGCGTCGACGCAGCCCATCTGGGGCGACGAGGCCACCACTCCATCGGGAGTCATTCAGTGGACACTCGATGGCCGCACGGAAGCCAATGCCGAGATGAACCTGAGTCTCAGACGAACGGCCCGCGGCCTGCGCGTTGGGCAACGCACGCAGGACATCTACGCGCTCCTCGCCAGTTCGAGAGCGTATCGCCTCCTCCGCGGAGCCAACGGCCTGCCTTCACCTCGTGCCATCGTCGACGACGACCCAGGGGACGGCATCGCGGCCTGGGACTGGTTCCGGAACGACCCAACAGCAGGGGCCGCCGGGCCAGTCGGTGTGGCCCGAACGGTGATGGCCAGTCAGGATGCCCAGGGACAGTTCCACATCGATGGGATTACGCAGATGAACATCCTGCGACAGCCATGGGCGATCCTGGTGCTGTCGCCCACAGTGTTCGAACGCGGCCCGCGTGCCGCCTGTTCGGCATCGCCGAATCCGACGAGCGGCCCCATCACATTTGATGCGTCCAGTTCTTTCCACCCGATCGGGGGTCGCGCGATCTCAAGTTACGAATGGAACTTCGGAGACGGCGCCACCGCCGGCGGTGCCCAGGTCTTCCACACGTACACAGTCCCGGCCGGCCAGAAGACGACGCGCACAGCCACGCTGACGGTACGCGACGATCGCGGCAACACGCACACTACGTCCTGCGTGGTCACCATCGACACCACCAACGCACCGC
>CAZLJG010000537.1:0-1772 GCA_964559545.1 uncultured Solibacteraceae bacterium
CCGCCATCGCCCACCATGAGACCGACGCGTGATTCAGGATTCACCTTGCGGACGGCAGCGACCACCGCCCGCAGGGCTGCGCGCGCGTCAGAGATTGACGACCGCGAGAACCCCGCGGGGATCACCACGAGCGACAGCGGCTCGACGGCGGGAGTCGCCGTCACCACGGTCGAGTCCTTGCCGGCGACCCGGATGACGAAGTCGGCCGCGGACAGCCCCGTGACAGACGCGCCCTTCGAGTCCGTGACGGACACAAACATCCGCCGAGCCTGGGGGACCATGAGGTCCGGGCTCTTCGCCAGGACAACCGACCCGATGCACGCGGCGACGACGACGGTGACGAGGCGGGGATAGGCCATGGCCCGATGTTACCTTCTGCCGCCGGCGCCGACGCCGGTCATGTAGTCCACGGCAAGATGCGCCAGGGCGCGAACGCCGGTCGGCAGGGCCTTCTCGTCCACGGCGAACAACGGCGAGTGATTCTGCGGCGCTTTACCGACCTGCGCTGGGGGCGTGATGCCCAGGAACACGAACAGCCCAGGGGCCTGACGCTGGAAATACGTGAAGTCCTCGGCGCCCGTGATCAGCTCCGACTGCTTCACGGCACCTGGCGCCACCCTCTCCAACGTGGGCAGCATGCGCGCCGTCAGCGCCGGATGATTCACCGTGACTGGATACCCCTTGGTGATCGTCACCTGCGCCGTGGTGCCCGCGGCCTCCGCGACGTTTTCCGCGATTCGGATCACCTTCGCGTGGATATCGGCCTGCATCCCATCGTCAAACGTCCGGATGGTGCCGACCAGCCGGGCACTGTCGGGAATAATGTTGTTGCGCACGCCGGCCTGAAACTGGCCGACGGTCACGATGGCTGGCAGCGCGGTGATATCCACGCCGCGACTCACGATCGTCTGAAGCGCGACGACGATTTGGGAGCCTACGACGATGGGGTCGATGCCGCGCCAGGGTGTGGCGCCGTGCGTCTGACGCCCGCGGACTGTGACGCTGAATTGATCGGATGCCGCCATGAACGGCCCGCTGCGATAGGTGAGGGATCCGGTGGGAATGTTCGCGAACACGTGGAGGCCGAAGACCGCGTCCACGCCCTTCATGACCCCGGCGGCCACCATGGCCTCTGCGCCGGCGGGCGCCTCGCCCGTGGGAGCACCTTCCTCGGCGGGCTGGAAGATGAACTTCACGCTGCCGGGCAGACGATCTTTCATTTCCGAGAGCACCTTCGCGGCGGTGAGCAGCATCGCCACGTGCGTGTCGTGACCACACGCGTGCATGACGCCGACGGTGTTGCCTTCGTATTCGCCCGTGGCCTTACTGGCAAACGGCAGGTCGGTTTCCTCGCGGACCGGGAGACCATCCATGTCAGCTCTGAGCGCAACCATCGGGCCGGGGAGGCCTCCTGTCAGCACAGCGACCACGCCATGGCGCGCAATGCCGGTCTGTGGGTCAAGCCCAAAGCTGCGAAGTTTCTCGGCCACGAACTTCGCCGTCTCAACCTCCCGATTCGACAATTCGGGATGCTGGTGGAGATGGCGTCGCCACTCGAGCAGCAGTGGCTCAGAGGCCGCGATGCGTTTGTCGAGATCAGCCAGCAGCGGTGATGGCGCCTGCGCCCCCGCAGCAGCCGTCACCGATGAGAGGACCAGTACGCCGAGCGTCACAGAACGTCGCATGTTCATGGAGTCTCCGTGTCAGAAGCCGATCTTGCGCATGACCAGTCGCGGCAGATGCCGGATGATCAGCATGACCAGTCGCCAGAT
>CAZLJG010000538.1:0-1771 GCA_964559545.1 uncultured Solibacteraceae bacterium
GTTTTGCGATCGGCACCAACACCTTCACTGCCACAGCCACCGACGCGGCTGGGAATACCGGCACGGCCTCGGTCACGTTCACCGTCGTGGTATCGAGTGCCGGGTTCCAGGAATTGATTACGGAGATCGCCGGCACCTCGGCCGGACAGTTGGTGGCCGCGGCTCGGAATGTCGCGTCGGCGCCAACTGCCAATGCGAGGGCGGGACGAATCACCGCGTTCAGGAATCAGGTCAACGCCCAGCTGAAGTCCGGCAAGGTCACCGCACAGCAGGCGGCGTTGCTCAATTCACTCATCGCCGCGATTCAGTAAGGGCACGGACCCCGTAGAATAGGGTCCGTGCTCGTCAATTGCGCGGCCTACAGGAACGGTCAACGTGTCGCCGACATCGCGGTCAGCGACATCCGGGCGCACCTGCGCGAGCCGGGCGGATTTGTGTGGGTCGCGGTCAAGGACCCCGAACCGGCCGAGCTGAATCAGCTGCAGGAAGAATTCGACCTGCATGAACTCGCCGTCGAGGACGCGCGGCACGGCCACCAGCGGCCCAAGATTGAAGAGTACGGGTCCTCCCTCTTCGTCGTCCTGCACCTGGTCGAACCACGCGGCGACGAACTCCAAGTGGCCGAAGTCGCGATTTTCGTCGGTCCGCAATACATCGTGTCCGTCAGGAACAACGCGGAGACGGGATTCACCGACGTGCGCCGGCGCTGTGAACACGAGCCCGAACTGCTCGGGCACGGACCAGCCTACGTCCTCTACGCGCTCATGGACGCGGTCGTTGATCGCTACTTCCCGCTGATCGACACGCTGACACGCGAGATCGAGGAGATCGAGGATCGGATCTTCGCCAGCCAGACCACGCGGCAGACGATTGAAGCGTTGTACTCCTTCAAGCAGCGCCTGATGGTGCTCGACCATGCAATCTCACCGCTGATCGAAGTCACCAGCAAACTGCATGGTGGCCGGGTGCCGCCGATCTGCGCCGGCCTCAACGACTATTTCCGGGACGTCTACGACCACCTGATCCGTCTCGATCAGGCCACCGACAACCTGCGCGACATGGTCAGCACCGCGCTCTCGGTCAATCTGTCGCTCATCACCCTGCAGGAAAGCGAAGTCACCAAACGCCTGGCCGCCTACGCCGCACTGGTCGCGGTGCCCACAATGCTGGCGGGGATTTACGGGATGAATTTTGTCCACATGCCGGAGCTCAACTGGCGCTTCGGCTATCCCGCGGCCATCGGGGCGATGGTGGCGATCGACGGGTATCTCGTCTATCGGTTCAGAAAAGCCGGGTGGCTCTGACGACTCTCTTCCCTCTCGTAGCCTTTGCGCGCCCGGATGGTGTGCGACCCCGGCCGAGTCACTGACACCTTCACTTCATGCCACCCTGGCGTGTCCACGCCCTTCGGGATGTAGCGGAGTACGTAGGCGGAGCGGAAGTCCTCGATGATCTTTGCGAATGCCTCTGCGCGGTTGGACAGGTGATGGATCGATCCGCCGGACACCTGCACGGCATCAAACAACGCATCCTGACTCTCACGCCATCGTCGATCTTCACGCTCGCGCATGCGATTGCCGTCTGTCTGCGGGCCTGCGGGCGACCCGGAGATCACCGCGTGCAGGACGGCGTCGGCCTTGCCGGCGATCGAGGGCAACTGGCGGCCGTCGAGCATGCTCCAGGTGTCGTCGCCATCGGTGAACACCACCACCAGGTGGCGCCGCTCGGGTTCGCCGGGCCTGACGAGCGCGAGGAAGATCGTGTCGTGCAG
>CAZLJG010000539.1:0-1770 GCA_964559545.1 uncultured Solibacteraceae bacterium
GACATCGGTCTGCGGCTCTTCCGGGAGTACGCGTTTGCCTTCGAAGCCACGTCCATCCTGATTCTCGTCGCGATGGTCGGCGCCGTCATCATCGCGCGAAAGGAACGCTGACCCGTGTTGCCTGAACCCACGCTCAATACGTATCTGGCCCTCTCGGCCGTGTTGTTCTCGATTGGCACGGCCGGGGTCTTCCTGCGGCGCAACCTCATCACCATCCTCCTCTCGGTCGAGGTGATGCTCAACGCCGTCAACCTGACGTTTGTCGCGGTGGACCGGTTCCTCGGCACCGTCGACGGCCAGATCATCGCGTTCTTCGTGATTACGGTCGCGGCGGCCGAAGCCGCCGTTGGCCTCGCCATCGTCATCGCCCTGTTCCGGCATCGCGAGACGCTGACGCCGGACGCTTTTACAACGCTGAAGTGGTGAGACTGTGCTGCTGCTGATTCCTCTTCTGCCGTTTCTCGGGTTCCTGATCAACGCGACCATTGGTCGCCGCTGGTCGCAGGGCCTTTCGGGTGGGATTGCCACCGCTGCCATGGCTGGCGCCTTCGGCGTCGCCGTGACCGCGGTGTGGACGATGCTGGGACTGGAGCCGATTGGGGGCGTGCGCGCCATCGATCAGCACGTGTTCACCTGGATCGCCTCGGGCACACTCGAAATTCCCTTTGCGCTGCGCCTCGATCCGCTGTCGTCGATCATGATTCTGGTGATCACGGGCATCGGCACCCTGATTCACCTGTATTCGACCGCGTACATGCACGACGAGACGGGCCCGGACTTCGCCCGCTACTTCTCGTACCTGAACCTGTTCGCGTCGTTCATGCTCATCCTGGTGCTTGGCGCCAGCTTCCCGGTGATGTTCATCGGGTGGGAAGGCGTGGGCCTCTGTTCCTACCTGCTCATCGGCTTCTACTACACGAAGCCGTCCGCGGCTGATGCCGGCAAAAAGGCGTTCGTCGTCAACCGCATCGGCGACTTCGGCTTCATCCTCGGCATGCTGATTCTGTTCACCGCGTTTGGCACGCTGGACTTCCAGCAGCTCGCCATTCAGGTGTCGCAGCTTGAGGTGGAAGCGGGCACGATGGCCGGCGCCGGGTTGTTGACCGGCGCAACGTTGCTGCTGTTCCTCGGCGCCACGGGCAAGTCGGCGCAGCTGCCGTTGTATGTGTGGCTGCCGGACGCCATGGAAGGCCCCACGCCGGTGTCGGCGCTCATCCACGCCGCCACGATGGTCACCGCCGGCGTGTACATGATTGCGCGCAACGCGGTGCTCTTCAGCCACACGCCGTTCACGCTCGAAGTGATTGCGGTGGTCGGTGTGCTGACGGCGCTGGTGGCCGGCACGATTGGCCTGGTGCAGAACGACATCAAGCGCGTGCTCGCGTATTCGACCGTGTCGCAGCTGGGCTACATGTTCCTGGCGGTGGGCGTCGGCGCGTTTGCTGGCGGCGTGTTTCACCTCTACACACACGCGTTCTTCAAGGCCCTGTTGTTCCTCGGATCCGGTGCGGTCATTCACGCGCTGCACGGCCAGCAGGACATGCGCTACATGGGCGGCCTGAAGAACAAGCTGCCGATCACCTTCTGGACGTTCCTCATCGGCACCATCGCCATCGCCGGTCTGCCGCCGTTCGCCGGCTTCTTTTCGAAGGACGAAATCCTCTGGAAGACGTACTCCAGCGGTCACTACGTCCTCTGGGGCCTCGCCGTCGTCGCCGCGTTCCTCACGGCGACCTACATGTTCCGCCTCCTTTACATGACGTTCTGGGG
>CAZLJG010000540.1:0-1768 GCA_964559545.1 uncultured Solibacteraceae bacterium
GAGCGAGTGGCCCGGCCACCCGTGTTACTGCGGCCGCACCGGCTGCATCGAAACCTGGCTGTCGGGTCCGGCCTTGGCGCGCGACTACCCGCTGACCAGCGGTGACCCGGTACCGGGCGAGATCGTGGTGGCGCGGGCCTCGGCCGGGGAGGTGGCCGCCCGCGAGACCCTCGACCGGTGGGAGCGGCGCCTCGCCAAGTCGCTGGCCACGGTCATCAACCTGCTCGACCCCGACGTCATCGTGGTTGGCGGCGGGTTATCGCGGATTCCGGGGATTTACGACCGGGTGCCGGCTCTCTGGTCCGAGTGGACCTTCTCAGACGTGGTGTCCACCCGATTGGTGCCGGCTGCCTATGGCGATGCCAGCGGCGTCCGCGGCGCGGCCTGGCTCTGGCCCTTGTATACTCAACCTACTTCTTGATGCCAGCCACGACTGCACGCCGCATCCAGATGCCTGATGAAGGCATCGAAACCCTTTACGGTCCCTTTGACGAACACCTGCGATCGCTGGAAACGGCGCTCAACGTGCGTCTGAAGACACAGGGCCACGAACTGATCGTCGAAGGGGAAGCCGACGATGTGGGACGGGCGGAGCGGGTCCTGGACCAGCTCGCGCGCCTGCTCACGGCCGGCTATCGCTTTGGCCGCGGGGACGTGAAGACGGCCGCGCAGCTGATTACGCAGAATCCGAACATCGAACTGCAGGAGTACTTTCTGCGCAGCAACGCGCGGTCAGCGGGCCGCAAACAGGTCGCGCCGAAAAGTGTCATGCAGCGCGAGTACCTCGAGGCGATCGAGGCACACGACGTGGTGTTTGGCGTCGGACCGGCTGGCACCGGCAAGACGTATCTGGCGATGGCCCAGGCGGTCGCCTACCTGCTGGCGAAACGTGTCAATCGCATCGTGATGGCGCGTCCCGCGGTGGAAGCGGGGGAGAAGCTCGGGTTTCTTCCCGGCGATCTCGCCGAGAAGGTGAATCCGTATCTGCGGCCGCTGTACGACGCGTTGCACGACATGCTCGACGCGGAGCGCGTCGAACGCCTGCTCGAACGCGGCGTCATCGAAGTGGCGCCCATCGCCTTCATGCGCGGGCGGACGCTGAATGACGCGTTTGTCATCCTCGATGAGGCGCAGAACACGACCTCCGAACAGATGAAAATGTTCCTCACGCGGCTCGGGTTTGGATCCAAAGCCGTGATCACCGGCGACGTCACGCAGATCGACCTGCCCGCGGGGCGCGGCTCCGGCTTGATCGAAGCGCTGCGCATCGTGGACGGCGTCGAAGGCGTCAGCATCGTGCGCTTCGACGACAAGGACGTGGTGCGCCATCCGCTCGTGCAGCGCATCGTGAAGGCGTACGACGCCCACACGGCCGGCACCAAACCACACGCCTGAGATGGGCCCCCGATCCCGACCTCGACTTCGCGTACGTGTCACTGACGGCCGTGGTCGCCCGGTGGCGCAGGCCGCGCTGGGCCGATGGCTGGTCGCCGCGGCGCCGGCCTCCGCGCGTGGTGAGGTCACCATCGCCCTCGTCAGCGACGCGACGATGCGGCGGCTGAACGCGCGGTTTCGCAAGGCGGACTACGCCACCGACGTGTTGTCCTTTCCGTCCGACGAGCCGGGACTGTTGGGGGACATCGCGATTGCGACGGGCGTCGCGGCCCGGCAGGCACGTCGCCTGGGGCACAGCGAGCGCGTGGAGTTGCGGGTACTGGCCCTGCACGGCCTGCTGCACCTCCTGGGTTACGATCACGAAACCGACACA
>CAZLJG010000541.1:0-1759 GCA_964559545.1 uncultured Solibacteraceae bacterium
GCGTACATCGACGATTCCACGGCGGCCATCAACAAGATCAAGGCCGTGCTGCCGAAGTACTTTGGCATCCTCCCGAAGGCCGACCTCGTGGTGAAGCGTGTCGAACCCTTCCGGGAACAGAAAGGCGCGGCGCAGCACTACTTCCCTGGCACCCCGGATGGATCGCGACCGGGCGTGTATTACGCGCACCTCTCCGACATGACGGCGATGCCGAAGTCAGAGTTGGAAGTGATCGCGTACCACGAGGGCCTGCCCGGCCATCACATGCAGCTCGCGATTGCGCAGGAGCTGACGACAGTGCCGACTTTCAGGCGGCAGGCGGGCTTCACCGCGTATTCCGAAGGCTGGGGTCTCTACTCGGAATGGCTGGCGCGCGAAATGCCGGGCACCTATCAGGATCCTTACTCGCGCTTCGGCCGACTGGGCTCGGAAATCTGGCGCGCCATTCGCCTCGTCGTGGATACGGGCCTGCACGCCAAGGGCTGGTCGGAGGAGCAGGCGGTGCAGTACTTCCTCGCCAACTCCGCGACGACCGAAGCACAGGCGCGGTCGGAGATTCGCCGTTACATGGTGCTGCCGGGGCAGGCGACCAGCTACAAGATCGGCATGCTCAAAATGCAGGAACTGCGGCGCAAAGCGGAGACGGCACTCGGCGCCCGCTTTGACATCCGCGCGTTCCACGACACCGTGCTCGGTGGCGGCGCGTTGCCGCTGACGATCCTCGAAAAACGCGTGGACCGCTGGATCGCAAGCGTCAAGTGAATCTATCGACCGGGCTTGTACTCGCGTTCGATGTGCCCCTCGAGCTGTGCGCGGTAGAAGTAGACGTCGCGCAGGTTCCCTGTCGCGTAGCGCTCGGCCTGGTCGTTGAAGTGTTTTGACCCAGGCACGCTGTTCAGCCCTCCGGCGGTGACCGCCTTGGCCTTCACCTGATCGCCGAACTCGACAACGGCAACAAAGCTGTTGCCGCTGGTGCCGTACCACTTCTTCGTCTGGGGATACGCGCGCGCCCCAAACGACGCGAGTGAACCCCACCGCGCCGACGCAAACATGACCGGCGTGCTCGGCATGGCATCGTTGAACGGCTGCACGATGTCACCCGTCAGGCGCTGGAACCGATTGAGATCACCCCATGGCGTCTGCCACTTCCCAAAGTCCGCAGTGAGTTTTGTGACCGCGGCATCAAGCGACTCCAGGCGCTCCTGCGCAGTCGCCCGCAGCTTCATATAGTCGTAGACGGAGAGCCCCGCTCGACGCGCATCCGCACTCACCCGTTGCCACAGGTCTTCGCCATAAAAGATCGCCACCGACGTCGGCACCGACGTGACGGACCAGCGATAGTCCCACGCCTTCAACATCGCAATCGGCTCCGCGAGCTTCGCCTTGAGGGGATTGGACGCCGGCAGAGCTGCGTGCGCGCGCAGCAGCAGCGGGATCTGAATGTCGAACTCCGGCAGATAGCTGTCATACGCCGCCGCAATCAGCGAGTCGAGGGTGAATCCCTTCTTGCCGTCGAGCACACGGATGGCATGGACGCCGCGCGGATTCTCGCTGCCCGAGTCCATGTAAGGCGGATAGTCCTTCTGCTTCGGACTGTAGGGACCCGCCGCGGAATAGGGATAGTTGTTCGTGTTGTACACCCAGCCGTTCGGCGGATTCACCACGTTCGGGGACTCATCAAACGTATGGAGGCCGTTCCACTCGGTCGCCGGGTTGCTGCCATCCACCGGCTGCGTCCAGTCGAACCGGGCGTCGCGTC
>CAZLJG010000542.1:0-1744 GCA_964559545.1 uncultured Solibacteraceae bacterium
GACATCCTGGCGCACGTAGGGCGCGCTGGTTTTGAGCGCGCCAATACTCTTTTCATCGGCGACTCAGCCGGGGACCAGCGCGCAGCGCTCGAGACCGGCGTGGAGTTTCTGGCGCGCGACAGTGGGCTGAGGTTCGACGACCCGCAGCCGGTATCCGGCCCTGACATGTCTGATTTGCTTGCGCGGGTGTTGCCGCGCCTTCCCGGAGTGCCCTCGTGATTTACGTGACCCTGTCGACCTTTGCCGAATACGACGACCTGCCACTGCGCCTGCTGCGCGAGAGTGGCATTCCGTTCAAGATTCACGACACCGGTAAACGCATCACCACCGCCGAGCTGATCGCCGGTGGGCAGGACGCGACCGTCGTTGTCGCAGGCGTTGAACCCTACGACCGTGCGACGCTCGACCAGTTGCCGGCGCTCCGCTGCATCAGCCGGTGTGGTGTGGGCGTGGATGCCGTGGACCTCGCCGCTGCGCGCGAGAAGGGCATCGCGGTGGTGAACACGCCCGACCCGCCCACCAACGCGGTCGCCGAGTTGGCGCTGGCGATGATGTTGTCGCTCAGTCGCAACCTCCCGCGCCAGGCCGTGGCCGCGCGTGCGGGGCAGTGGTCGAGGCTTGAGGCGCATCTGCTGGGTGCACGCCGTGTCGGCATCATCGGCCTTGGGCGCATCGGCCGTCGTGTGGCGCAGTTGGTGCGTGCGTTTGGCGCCGAAGTGTGGGGCACGGATCCGGCGCCGGACGCTGCGTGGTGCGCGGCGACGGGCGTGCGTGTGGTGCCGCTCGATGAATTGCTGGCTGGGTGTGATGTGGTGTCCATTCACGCGGCGAAGTCGTCAGGCGCTCCGCTTGTGATTGACGCCGCCGCCATGGCGCGCATGCCCAAGGGCGCAATCCTCATCAACCTCGGTCGAGGCGAGATGGTGGATGAAGCGGCGCTCGTCGCCGCGTTGACCTCAGGCCACCTGTTCGGTGCCGGCCTCGACGTCTATCGCCAGGAACCGTATGCGGGTCCGCTCACCGCACTCGACAACGTTGTCCTCACACCCCACGCGGCGACGCTGACGGTGGAAACGCGTTCGATCATGGAGCGTGAGTGTGTGGAGAAGGCCATCGAGTTTGTGCAGGGCCGATTGGCGGACGGTGTGCGGATCGCGTGATGCCGACCGTGGTCTTTGTTGATCGTCTGCCGGACGGTCCCACAGGGGCCTACGCAGACTATCTGGGACGTCGGCTCGCCGCACCGGGGTGGCAGCGTGTTGACGTCCGCGCCGCGTGCCACGAGGCACAGCCCGACTTCACCACAGCACTGACGACATGGCATGAGGCGCTGATGGCGGTGGCGGCCAGGACGTCACCATGGGCATGGCTGTTGCCCGGCAGCAGGATTCATGTGTGGCAGGAGCCGGTGCGTCCGCTGTTGTTCGCATTGGGGTTGCTGCGCGCGCTGCAGTCCGAGACGCACCCCGTCGTGCACGTGGTCGGCGCTCCGCCAGAAGTGGGGCAGTACCTCGCCGAATTGCGAGGCGAGGGAGCGGGCGCGTCCGCGGGTCGGCGGTGGCGGGCGCTCCTTCGGTGGGGCTTTGAGGTGCTGACCGTCGTTCGCAAGAAGTGGCGATCGGCACCGGCGTCGCACATGGAGCCGATGGACCTCCTCATGTTTTCGCTGGGCCTCAGCGTCGCGGCGATTCGTGATCGCGGGGATCACTATTTTGGCCAGGTGTTCGACAAGCTGCCCGTGCGA
>CAZLJG010000543.1:0-1742 GCA_964559545.1 uncultured Solibacteraceae bacterium
CGGACTACTACTTGCAGTCCGGCATCACCATCCCGCCCAACGGCTACGACATGCTGCGGGACGATTTCGATGCGATCTTCCTCGGCGCGCTGGGCGACCCCCGCGTGCCCGACAACAAACACGCGCGCGACATTTTGCTCGGCGCGCGGTTTGAACTCGACCTCTACGCAAATTACCGCCCGGTGAAGCTGCTTCATGACGCGTTGTGCCCGCTGAAGGATCGCGGCCGCAAGGACGTGAACTTCGTCGTGTTCCGTGAGAACACGGAAGGGGTCTACGTCAGCATCGGCGGGCGCTTCAAGGCGAATACGCCGGACGAAGTGGCGATCCAGGAAGAGATCAACACGTTCAAGGGTGTGGACCGGATCATCCGGCATGGGTTTGCGTATGCCGCGGCAAATGGTCTGACCAAGGTCTGCATGGCCGACAAGAGCAACGCGATGCAGCAGGGACACGCCCTCTGGCAGCGCGTGTTCAAGACGGTGGCGTCGGAGTACCCGGCGATCAAGGCGTCACACATGTACATCGACGCCCTGGCCATGTTCCTCGTGAAAGATCCTGGCCAGTTCGAGGTCATCGTCACCAACAATCTGTTCGGCGACATCGTCACCGACATTGGTGGGGCGCTGCAGGGGGGGCTCGGCATGGCCGCGTCCGGCAACCTGCATCCCGGCCGGACGTCGCTGTTTGAGCCCGTTCACGGCTCGGCACCGCCCCTGGCGGGCAAGAACATCGCCAACCCGATGGGCGCCATCCTGTCCGCCGGCCTGATGCTCGAGACGCTGGGCAGGGTGGACGATGCGATGCGGATTGAAAAGGCCGTGGAGGCCGCGATCGTGGCCGGAGAGACCACGGGGGATATCGGGGGATCGCGGGGCACCTCGCAGGTGGGCGACTGGATCGTCGCCAATCTGAAAGCCTGAAGGACGCGTAGGCTGAATGTGATGGAAGACCTCATTCGCCAGCTGTTGACCGCCCTCGGAGAAGATCCGACCCGCGACGGTCTGAAAGAAACGCCACGTCGGGTCACAAAGTCCTTCGACTTCCTGACGAGCGGCTACCGCACGGATCTCGATGTCGTCATCAACAACGCGTTGTTTGATGTTGAGTACAGCGAGATGGTCATCGTGCGCGACATCGACTTCTACAGCCTCTGTGAACACCACATGCTGCCGTTTTTCGGCAAGTGTCATGTGGCGTACCTGCCGTCGAAGAAAGTGATCGGCCTCAGCAAACTTCCACGGATCGTGGATATGTTCGCGCGACGTCTCCAGGTGCAGGAGCGGTTGACCGAGCAAATTGCCGACGCGATCACCTCAAAGATCGACCCGACCGGCGTCGCCGTCGTGATCGAAGCGACCCACCTGTGCATGGCGATGCGGGGTGTCGAAAAGCAGAACTCCACGACCGTGACCAGCGCGATGCGGGGCACCTTCCGTGAGGATGCCCGCACGCGCCACGAATTCCTCGAACTCATCCGTCATCGCGGCAAACCGGCGGAGTAGCCGACTGACCGATTTCGGAGTTCGGAGCCGCCGGGCTCTAGTGAGTGTTCGGAGCCGCCGGGCTTTAGCCCGGCGGTAACAGCCGGACTGAAGTCCAGCTGCTCCGATCGCAGTCCGGCTGCTCCATGCCGTGCCCTTGTGACAAGATGCTCCCTTCACAATGATCCGCCTTGCCCTTTGCGTGCTCGTCTGCGCCGGAGGCGTCGTCGTGTCGGCGGCGCAGCCGCTGCAGACGTT
>CAZLJG010000544.1:0-1728 GCA_964559545.1 uncultured Solibacteraceae bacterium
TCCGGTATGCGGTGCGCGAAGGCCTGGTTTCCTCGGAGAGCTGACGGGTGGGGTTTACCCCTGAGGGTTCTAGGTAGATTCCCTGATAGACCGGGTCAGGTGCCGTCGGTAGGCTGAGGCCTTCTCATGGAGGGTGCTCGCTGAATTTTCACCGGCTCGACTGGCGGCTACCTTTCGCAGTCGCCGTCCTTCTGCTGTTGGTCTCCGGCGCTTTGGTGGCGCTCACGTACGGGGAGTCCAGACGCGCAGCGGTCGAGACAACGGACCTGCGCCTTCAGACCCTCGCCCGCCAACTCGGCGCCAACCTTCAGCAGAATGCCGTGGCCCTCATGCGCCAGGCCGAGGCCGCGGCCACTGATCAGAACCTGATCGATGTCGTGACCGGCCGCCAGCCGCCCGCCGCGACTCAGCGGCTGTTTGAAGCCCGACTGAAAGAGCTCCCTCAGACGATCGCCATCGAACTGTGGACGGTCGCTGGTGCGGCGGTCGTGTCGGCGACGGCCGGTGGCGGACCCACGATGCCTGAGCCGTGGAGCGGCTTTCCCGAATGGGCGTCGCGTGATCGCGTCTCGATGAGCCCACCAGTCGTCAGTGACGGCGAGGGCCTGTACGCGATGGTGGCTCCGATCCGCGTGGACGGGCAGACGGTCGGGTTGTTTGTCACGCGGCGACGTGTGGTGTCCGGGGGCGGATCGCGCGAACTCCTGGAGAACCTCATTGGTCCTGACAGCCGGATCCTCGTGGGACAGCCAGAAGGCGCGTGGGTGGATCTGCTTGGCGACGGGGTCGAGATTCCGCTCACGCTGGCGCCGGACGATCGGGGGATCTACTGGGTCCACCACGACGACCAGGAGTGGATGGGTGCGCTGCACACCATCGAGGGCACGCCGTGGTCGATGCGAGTGGAGTTGCCGGAGTCCGTCGTGTTCGGCCCGTCGCGGTCCTTGCTCAGGAATACCTCGGCTGTCGCGCTGTTGTTGACGATGCTGGGCACATTCGGAGGCTGGGTGATCAGTCGTCGTCTGTTGGGGCCGCTGCGGGCGTTGACCCGGGCCGCCACAGAGGTGGCTCAGGGGACCATGACCCCCAAGGTGCCGTTCTCGAGACAGGACGAGATTGGGAACCTCGCAGGGGCGTTCAACATCATGGCGTTGCGTGTGGCTGACGGACGCCGGCAACTCGAAGCGCGGGTGCAGGAGCGCACCGACGAACTGACCCGCGCGCTGGCGCAAGTGCGCGCGCATGCGCAGCAGCTGGAAGGTTCGAACCGCGAACTGGAGTCCTTCTGCTACACCATCTCGCATGACCTCCGCGCACCACTGCGCAGCATTGACGGCTTCAGCGAAGCGCTGATCAGTGACCATGCGCACCAGCTGGATGAGGAGGGCCTGGCGTGCCTGACGCGTGTTCGTCGCGCCGCCAAACGCATGGACCAGTTGATCACGGACCTGCTCGAACTCGCCAAGGTCTCGCGCGTGGAACTGATCGTGCGGCCAGTGGCGCTGGACCAGCTGGCGCAACGCGCCGTGAACGATCTCAGGGAACGTGAGCCTGGCCGGACGGTGGATGTGGTGATTCATCCTGGGCTCAAGACCGACGGCGATCCGCGGCTGTTGACGCTGGCCGTGCAGAATCTGGTGGAGAACGCCTGGAAATTCACGGGCTCACGCGCCCACGCGCGCATTGAGTGCGGGGCGGAGTCCGTGGACGGCGCCTCCACGTATTTTG
>CAZLJG010000545.1:0-1723 GCA_964559545.1 uncultured Solibacteraceae bacterium
TCGCGTTTGTGTTGCTCATCGGCTGCGTGAACATCGCGAACCTCGTGATGATTCGATCGAGCGGCCGGGCGCGGGAGATGGCAACGCGGCACGCGATCGGGGCGTCGCACGGTCGCCTGGGTCGCCAGATTCTGTCGGAGACAGTCTTGCTCTCGGTGGTCGGTGGCGCACTGGGCGTCACGCTCGGCTGGTGGGCCCTGTCGGCTGTGCCCGCTTTGGGGTTGGACGAATTGCCGCGCGGTCACGAAATTCGCTTGGACATGGTGAGCGTCCTGGTCGCGCTGGGTCTGACGCTGGTGGTCGGTGTGTTGATCGGCCTGCTGCCCGTGATGCGCCTGCGGTCGATGAACCTCAACACCACGTTGCGTGATGAAGGGCGCGGCGGCACGGTCAGCAGGCGGACGAACCTCGTGCGGCGAGGTCTGGCGACGGCGCAGATTGCACTCGCGTTCCTGCTGCTGATCGGCGCCGGTCTGATGCTTGCAAGTTTCCGCGAGGTGTTGAAGATCGATCCCGGCTTCACACCGTCTGGTGTGATCACCGCGCAAGTCACGCTGCCCGCGACGGCGTATCCGGACGAGGCGGCCCTGGCGGCGGTTTCCAGACGCCTGGTGGACGCCGCGGCGTCGATTCCCGGTGTTGAAGCTGCCGGTCTGACGTCCGTGTTGCCGATGACCGGGGATTACAGCAGCAGCGTGATTTTCGCTGAAGGGTACGTCCCGAAGCCCGGGGAGTCATTGATTTCGCCGGCACAGACCTCGATCAGCGACGGGTACTTCGAAGCGATGAAGACGCCGTTGACCCGGGGCCGATACTTCACCGCAGCCGATACACCGGACGCACCGCTCGCCATCATCATCGACGAAACCCTCGCGGCGAAATTCTGGCCCGGGCAGGATCCCATCGGCCGCCGGATGTACGGCCCGACGGGCATGGACAATCCCATGGCGATCACGCCAGAGACGAAGTTCTACAACGTCGTTGGTGTCGTGAAAGACGTGCAGATCATGGGGCTGGCCAGCGGTGTGCCGATGGTCGGCGCGTATTACTACGCGCAGGCCCAGAATCCGGACCGTGGGATGGTGATTGCGCTGCGGACGAACACCTCGCCTGACTCCGTCGTGAATACGTTGCGCGCCAAGGTCGCTGAGATCAACCCGGAGCTTCCGGTGTACTCAGTCCACACGATGATGGAACTGATGGACCAGTCGCTCGTCGGCCGCCGTGTGCCGATGCTGATTGCGACAGCGTTCGCGGTGGTCGCGTTGTTCCTGTCGGCGATTGGTGTGTATGGCGTGCTCGCGTATCAGGTGGCGCAGCGGCGCCGTGAGATTGGTATTCGGATGGCGTTGGGGAGCACGACGCGTGAGGTGTTTGCGCTCGTGCTTGGCGATGGACTGAAGATCGCCGCGGCCGGGCTGGTCGTCGGGCTGGCCGGTACCTGGTTTGTGGGTGAGGCGATGCGGAGTCAGCTGTACGCGGTGGCGCCACACGACATGCGTGTCATCGCGGCGGTCTCACTGGTCCTGACGCTGGTTGCCATCGCCGCGACGGTGATTCCCGCGCGTCGCGCCGCCAAGGTCAACCCCCTGACGGCGCTCTCGGAGTAAACGGAGCACAAGGGCTTCAGCCCTTGTGTTTGTCCCAGGGGCTAAAGCCCCTGGGCTCCATCTCAAGTGCGCTGCGCGTACGTGATCATGTACCCGTCGGGATCGAGGAACGC
>CAZLJG010000546.1:0-1718 GCA_964559545.1 uncultured Solibacteraceae bacterium
CTCGGTGTTGAGGAACACCCCGGCCATCGCGTAGTAGTCGGCCGCGGGAATCGGGTCGTATTTGTGGTCGTGGCACCGCGCGCACCCGACGGTCATGCCAAGGAAGCCGCGACTCACCGCATCCACGCGGTCGTGACGTTCATCCGCGCGCGTGATCTCCACCGCGCCGTTGTCGTAATACCAGGGGCCGAGGCCGAGGAACCCGAGTGCGGGCAGATGGCGCAGGCGATCGGTCGGATCCAGCAGGTCGGCGGCCAACTGCGCGCGCACGAACTGGTCGTAGGGCAGGTCGTCGTTGAACGCCTTGATGACCCAGTCGCGGTAGAGATACGCGTGCGGGTACGGGTTGAAGCCCCGACCTTCGGGATCCAGACTGCGGTAGTCGTCCTCGCCGTAGCGGGCGACGTCGAGCCACATGCGGCCCCAGGTTTCGCCGTAGCGCGGTGAGGCCAGCAGGCGATCGATCACCGCATCCCACGCGCCGGGTGACGCGTCGGCGAGAAACGCATCCACTTCGGCCGGGGTCGGCGGCAGACCCGTGAGGTCAAGCGTGACTCGACGAATCAGCGTGAGTTTGTCGGCGGGCGCGACCGGCGCGAGGCCTTCACGCTCCAGACGCGCAAGGATGAAACGATCGATGTCGGTTTTTGCCCACGTGGTGTTGCTGACCGTGGGGACCGCAGGCGTGGTCAGGGGGCGCACCGACCAGAACGCGCGGTGGGTATCAGTCACCACCATCGCAGGCGCGGCTGCGGAGGCTGGAGCAGCGGCCATGGCCGTGCTGGCCGGCCACGGAGCGTCAGCCCGAATCCACGAGACGAGGATCTCGATTTCGTCGGGCCGCAGCATGGACTCACCACGAGGCATGCGCGCAACTCCCGGCGTGTGTTTCACCGCCTGAATCAACAGGCTCTTGTCCGGATCGCCTGGCACGATGACCGGCCCCCCTTCACCGCCGCGCAACATGGCCTCCCGCGAGTCGAGGCGCAAGTCGCCTTCGGCCTGATCGGTGTGGCACTCGTAACAGTGCCGAACGAGCAGCGGCCGCACTTTGGCTTCAAAGAACTCGGTGGACTGCGGGGAGTCGGGGCTGCCGGGTGAAGTCACCGGCACCTGGCGCGCAGCGATGGCGCCCCCCAGAATCCCGGCAAATAAAAGGCACGCGAGAATGTGCCGCATCAGATGGTGGCGCCTGGTCATGACGGTGTTCAACAAGGGGAGTGCCAGTATTATGCCCGCATGGGGACACATCGCAAGCTCGCGACACACATTGTTTTGATACTGGCGGCATCGGTCGTGACCGCGATGGCGACGGTGGCCCAGGCGCCACCGGTTTTGAAACTGCCACTGACAAGTTTGGTGCCCGAGGCGACGGTGGCGATGGCCGGCTCGCGACGGCTGGCCGGGAGTGATGATGCCGTGTGGGTCATCAACACTGCCACGGGCATGCTGACCCGCGTCGAAACCAAGACCAACACGCCGGGAAAGCCCGTGCTGGTGGGCAGCCGGCCGTGTGCCGATCCGCTTGTGGCCTTCAAGAGCGTGTGGGTCGCCGAATGCAGCCTGCCGGCACTGGCGCGTCTGAATCTCGAGGCGGCTGGACCGCCCGCGATGTTCACCACGACGATTCGGGGCGCCGGTCATCTGGTGTCAGGCGTGAGCAGTGTCTGGATGATTGCCGACGCGGCAGGCACGATCCTCCGCGTCGATCCCGACAC
>CAZLJG010000547.1:0-1706 GCA_964559545.1 uncultured Solibacteraceae bacterium
CGAACTGGGCCTGGAAGAGTTGCCGGCCTCGTGGCTGCCCACGCTGACACAGCAGTTGTCCGAGACGTTGCGGAAGGCGCTGCACGACCATCAGTTGCCGAATACTGAGTCCATCGAAGTACACGCGACCCCTCGTCGCCTTGCCGCGTGTGTGCCGTCGTTGACCGACCGGCAGGAGGACCGTGACGAGACCCTGACCGGGCCGCCCGTCTCGGCGGCGTTTGGTCCGGACGGTTCCCCGACACCGGCCGCGTTGGGTTTTGCAAAAAAGAACGGCGTGGAGTTCGCGGCGCTGACCCAGGTGGAGACGCCCAAGGGGCGTTATCTCGCGTTCGACAAAAAGACCCGCGGTCGTGCCACGGTGGACGTGCTGCCTGATGTCCTGACGCAGGTGTTGCGCACGTTGCCGTTCCCGAAGCAGATGCATTGGGACGCGGAACTGCATGACGGGCGCGGTGAACTGGTGTTCGGGCGGCCCGTGCGCTGGCTGCTGTTCCTGTACGGCGGTCGCGTGGTCCCGTATACGATTTCGCGCACGAGCCTCGCGGCCAGCGTCCGTGTGCAGGATGTGACGTCCGGCGCGGTGACCTACGGCCACCGCGTCCTTGCGTCGAGTGGACGGGCCGGCCGCGCGATCAAAGTGCGCGGGTTCGACGAGTACAAGAAGAAGCTCGCCGAACACTTCGTGTTCCTTTCCCGCATTGAACGCAAGGACCGCATCATTCGCGAACTCGACGGTCAGGCGCGCAAGCTGGGCGGCCGGATGTTGCTGCACCAGTCGGCGCAGGCAGAAGCGCTGCTTGAGGAAGTGCCGGACCTGGTCGAGTATCCGGGTGTCGTGGCCGGCGCATTTGCCTCGGAGTTCCTGTCGCTGCCGGCGGAGGTGCTGACGACGACGCTGATTCATCATCAGCACTTTTTCCCGGTGGTGGGGCAGGAAGGCCGGCTGCTGCCCGCGTTCCTGGCTGTGACAAACACCCAGGGCACCAACACGAAGGGCATCGCGGTCAATGCCGAGCGCGTGGTCACGGCGCGCCTGCGGGATGCGCGATTCTTTTGGGAGTCCGATCGCAAGGTTGGCTTGGCGGCCAGACTCGCGCGCCTTGAGACCCTGACGTTCCACAAAAAGCTCGGGTCGTATCGCGCGAAGGCGGATCGGATCGCCGCGTTGGCACAGTGGATTGCGGGCGACGTGTTCGGCCAGTCTGCCGAGGTTGCGGCGCAGGCGGAAGAGGCCGGACGGTTGGCCAAGGCCGACCTCGCGACCGACATGGTGCGCGAGTTCACCGAACTGCAAGGTGTCATGGGTGGCATCTATGCGCGCGAAGGCGGCGCGCCTGAAGCCGTGTGGAAGGCGATCTACCACCACTACCAGCCGGTCAGTGTGGAGGCCACCGCGAGCCAGGGCATTGGGCATCTGGGCGGCGGCGCCGTCACCTGGGCGGCGGTGTCGCTCGCCGACAAACTCGACACGATCGCCGGGCTCTTTCACGCCGGGGAAGTGCCCACGGGTTCGAGAGACCCGTTCGGTCTGCGTCGAGCAGCCCACGGGGTATTCCGGATTCTGCTCGATCTGGAGCCGCTGACCGGGCTGAAGGCGCGACCTTCACTCATGCCGATGGTGAAACAGGCTGTGCGCGGATACGGAGATGGCAGTTCTGGCCATGTCATGGCTGAGAGGGCGTTTCAAGACATGGTCGCCTTCC
>CAZLJG010000548.1:0-1697 GCA_964559545.1 uncultured Solibacteraceae bacterium
ACACCAGACGACCGCGCTGACGACGCAGGGCCTATCGCCCGTTCACCGCGTTGCAGCTGCTGCCAGAACGCATCGATGTCGGGCGCTCCCGGGAACCGGCACGACATGCCGATCACCGCGATCGCATCCGACCCGACCGGCGCGGGCGCAGTGACAGGCACGGGCGCTGCGGCAGGCGTGGGTTCCACACGCGCCGGAGCGGCCGGGCGATGAGGCGCCAGACGTCGATTCAACGCGCGAAGCGTCGTGAACTCGAAGAACAACGTCGGCTCGAGGGCCACGCCAAGCTCTCGGCCGATGACCTTGACCAGCTCGGCGCTCATGATCGAATCAAGTCCGAGATCCGGAAACGACACGTCCGGGTCAATCGGGCCCTGCAGTTTCAGTTCGCGCTGCAGGATCGCCGCCAGCCACTCGGACGACGTGTCGACCGCCGGCGTGTGGTGCCACTGCACGGTTCCCCGGTGCACAGCCGGCAGCACCACCGGCGCCCCATCACGCGCGAGCACCTGATCGAACAGGCGGCACCCATCGGCCACCGTCAATGACAGCAGGCCCGTCGCGTCGTACGCCGCGCTGGTCGCGCCCCCCATGCCGACGCCATCCCAGTTGGGCCACTGTATCGACCGGTATCTGCCCGGAACCTCCAGTGACCGATGCTGGATGAAGAAATCCATGTACGCGTTGGCCATCGCGTAGTCGGATTGGCCGGACGCGAGCGACGGCACGGCCGCCGCCACCGACGAACAGGTGACGAAGAACTCCAGCGGTTCACCGCCAAAGACGTCGTCCAGCACACGC
Source organism: uncultured Solibacteraceae bacterium (assembly GCA_964559545.1). GTDB lineage: Bacteria > Acidobacteriota > Vicinamibacteria > Vicinamibacterales > SCN-69-37 > SYFT01. The sequence continues at coordinate 802 of CAZLJG010000548.1, forward strand.
ACCCCTTCAACCTTGGGTTCACACACCGCCCGCACATCCGCCAACGGCTTCCGGATAAACGCAGGATGGTCGGTGGCCGCCATACCGGCGCAATGCAACACACCGCCTACAGGGCCGAGGTCCCGATGGATCCGATCGCGGAAAGCGACGAGCGCATCTCGATCCGTCAGGCGACCCGTGTACACCGCCACCGCAACACCATCGGCCTCCAACGCCCGCGCCTGCGCGACGGCCCGATCGGCTGTGCGCGAGAGGATCGCCACGCGCTTCACGCCGCGAGCCACCAGGTGCCGGGTCAGCACCGAGCCGACGCCCCCCGTCGCGCCTGACACCACAAGGACGCGGTCGGCCGGCCACGGTGGCAGCGACGCCGCTGCCTGCGGCAATGTGGTCCACTCCGGCTCGTACCGCACGCCTGCGCGGTAACAGCACACACCTCTCTGGGGCGCGACGCTGCGCCACTCAGTCAGGATCTCCGACTTCAACCGGCCCCAGTCCTCGGGCGCACAGTCGGTATCAAGCACGCGCGCATCAACGGCCGGGTACTCGGCACCAAGCATTCGATACAGGCCGGCGAGCGTCGCACCGGCCAGGCGGGTCCGCGTCGTCTGCCACCCCGACAACAACCGGCACACCTGCACGAGTCCGAGACCGATCTGTCTCTGCCCCTCGATCCGGCGTTGAAGGAACGTCCAGATGGCCTCGTCCCATCCGGTCTCCTCAGACCACGCGGTCAGGTCCACACATCCGGCAATGACTCCTGGGCCCTCGAAGGCCGTCAGTGCCGCCGGATCAGAAATCACCACCACCTCCTGGTCGTCGAACAACGCCCGCGCGAACGACTGGAGGTCTGCGCCACAGAGGATCACCACAGGCGCGCGATTGCGGGCCAGCCG
>CAZLJG010000549.1:0-1697 GCA_964559545.1 uncultured Solibacteraceae bacterium
CCAGGCTCTCGTTTTTGCTGACCTGGATGATTAACTCGTCCTTCTGAAAGATTCCGACGCCCGCGCTGGCGTGGAAACGTTTCGGCACGGAGACGTACACATCCGGGTAATGGGCCGCGCGTGTCGCCTGCACGATGCGGGACTGGTTCCGGCAGGCCGTGGGTCCTTCCTGCAGGTCGGGATTGCAGCTGACCCCGGGGACAAAGACATCCCCGAAGAGGTCCAGGTCAAGTCCACCAGACACCATCAGCGACAGGCGGTACTTGATGCCGAGTTCGCTCTTGGGCAATGAGGCGACAGGGCCCGTGGGCGGGCCCTGCGCCTCTGCGATGCCGGCGACGAAGAGACAGGCAAGAAACAGCGGCGCGACGAGCGCCCATCCCCGCTGACGCATTACGGAAAGACTCCCAGTTCCTTGTAGGCCACGGCGATCTTGTCGATGGCCGTGAGGAAGGCGGCAGCCCGCAGGTCGCCCAGTTTTGGATTGCGCTTCAACGTGTCGCGAATGGCGTGGTACGCCACGATCATCGTTTCCTCAAGGCCGGAGTTGACGATGTCTTCTTCCGAAGCACCATGCACAAGCGTGCGCTTCTGCTCGTCAGAGAGCTTCTTGCCGGTCAGCGATTCGAGCGCCTGCACAAACGACGCCTCATCACGTTCTTCCAACCGCTTGTTCATGCGGCCGAAGCGCACATGCGACAGGTTCTTCAGCCATTCGAAGTACGACACGGTGACGCCGCCGGCATTGGCATACAAATCCGGAATCACCATGATGCCGCGGTCGCGGAACACCGCTTCCGCTTCGGGCGTCGTCGGGCCATTCGCGCCTTCGACGATGATCTTCGCTTTCACGCGCGCGGCGTTGTCACCCGTCAGCACGTTTTCGAGCGCTGCTGGAATCAGAATGTCGCAATCGAGTTCAAGTGCATCAGCCGTGTTCTTGATGTCGGTCGCGCCGGGGAAACCAAGAATGGAGCCGGTCGCCTTGCGATGCGCGACGACGGCATCGGGATCAAGTCCGGCCGTGTTCATGATCGCGCCTTCGTATTCCGCCAGGCCGATCACACGCGCGCCGCCTTCGTGACAGAACTTCGCGACGTGGTAGCCGACGTTGCCAAGGCCCTGCACCACGACACGTTTGCCCTCGAGGCCAGGCGTGAGGCCGAGTGCTTTCATGTCGTCGGCGAAGCTCGCGGCTTCGCGCACCGCGAAATACAACCCCCGCCCCGTGGCTTCCCGCCGTCCCCGCACGCCGCCCTGGGTCACGGGCTTGCCGGTGACGCACCCCATGCCGTCAAGCGACCCCGGGTGCAGCGCCATGTAGGTGTCGACGATCCACGCGATCTCGCGTTCCCCGGTGCCGTAGTCCGGCGCCGGGACGTCGATGCCGGGGCCGATGAAGTTCTTCTTCACGAGTTCGTGGGTGTACCGGCGCGTGATGCGCTCAAGTTGCGGCACCGAGTATTTCTTGGGATCGATCTGGACGGCGCCTTTTGCGCCGCCGTACGGCACGTCCACAATGGCGCACTTGTACGTCATCAGCGCGGCCAGCGCCTTCACTTCCTCCTCGTCCACGTGCGACGCGTACCGGATGCCGCCCTTGGTGGGCAGCTTGTGATGGCTGTGTTCAACACGCCACGCGCGAATCACTTCGATCGTGCCGTCGTCCTGGCGGAACGGAAAACTGAATCGATACA
>CAZLJG010000550.1:0-1691 GCA_964559545.1 uncultured Solibacteraceae bacterium
GATGATTCTCATACAGCCCTCCTCCTGCTCCTACCGTGACGGTAGGCTCGTAGCAGGGTGAATGCGCAGAGCGCGCAGAAGGAGGACCGATGCGATTCTACAACCAAGCACACGAGCACTACTGCGGGATCGATCTGCACGTAAAGACGATGCATGTGTGCATCCTCGATGCCACCGGGCGGATTCTGCTGCACCGTAATGTGCGGTCCACACCGGAGGCGTTCCGCGACGTCGTCGCGCCGTATCGTCAGGGCCTGGTGGTGGCGGTCGAGTGCATGTTCACCTGGTACTGGCTGGCCGATGTCTGCTCCGACGACGGTGTCGCCTTCGTGCTGGGACACGCCCTCGCCATGAAGGCCATTCACGGCGGCAAGGCGAAGAATGACAAGATTGACTCCCACAAGATCGCCGTGCTGCTGCGCGGGGGTCTACTCCCGCAGGCCTACGTCTACCCGGCCACCATGCGGTCCACACGCGATCTGCTCCGCCGGCGACTGCACCTGGTGCGCAAGCGCGGCGAGCTCCTCGCACACATTCAGAACACGCGCGCCCAGTACAACCTGCCGGTGTTCGAGAAGCGCCTCGCGTACGCCGCCAATCGCGTCGATGTCCTCGAGCACTTCCCGGATCCGAGTGTGCGCAAGAGCGTGGAGGTCGACGTCTCGTTGATCGACCACTACGATGGGCTGATCACCGACTTGGAACTGACCATCGTCCGCGAAGCGAAGCGCCATGATGCCGACGCCTTCCATCGCCTGCGGTCCGTGCCCGGCATCGGCAAGATTCTCGCGTTGACCATCCTGTACGAAATCCACGACATCACGCGCTTCGAGCGTGTGCAGGAGTTTGCGTCGTATGCGCGGCTGGTGAAAGGCCGCCATGAATCGGCCGGCAAGGTCGTCGGCGGTGGCGGGGCGAAGCAAGGCAACGTCCATCTGAAGTGGGCGTTCTCCGAAGCGGCCGTCACGTTCCTGCGCCAGAACCGGGAGGGCCAACGGCTCAAGGCGCGCCTGGAGCGGCGCCACGGCAAAGGGAAAGCGCTGTCGATTCTCGCGCACAAGATCGGGCGTGCGGTGTACCACATGCTCGCGCGCCACACGACGTTCTCGATGGAGAGATTCCTCGCGGCGTAGCGGGGCGAGGGTGGGACGAACCAGACGTCTAAGTGGAGCCACACAGGACTGAGTCCGTGTCGATCAGGTCCGTCGTGCGCCTTGAGCGCCTTCCCTGATCATCGACGCCACGTCCGGCAGCCCCAGCGGATGATGAGACGCTCACCCTCGCCTCGCCGCACCGCGCGGCCCCGTTTGCCGCGGCCCCTTCCCCGAGCCTGGAGACAACGGACGCACCGTAGGGTGACGTCGCCCGTCATGAGGAGGCCGGTACAAGGGCACGACTGAGTTTCTAGGTCGCACGGGCGTCCGTCCGTGCCCTCCGCCATGCGGAGGTCGAACCTCAATAGGTGTTGGGTGCCGTCGCAATGTGACGCCACCAGTGCGAGAAACGAAGACCGCCACGACGGACCGCCGCGACCGTGACGAGCACCGTCACCGGATGAGTATCACCGCCGGTGCCGGTATCGATCTGTCATCTTGACAACCGGGGGGCTGATAGGTGTCAGACCGTTCACCGAGTGAAGGTGACCTCGGCAATTGCGATGCCGCTCTCACCGGCCACAGCGTACAGCAGGT
>CAZLJG010000551.1:0-1686 GCA_964559545.1 uncultured Solibacteraceae bacterium
TCACGCGCGACATCGACCTTCGCAAAGCAGGGCAGGAGCGACGGGCGATCGAAATCGCGCTGGAGTCCGGCGACCTCGGCGCCATTTCGCAGGACATCCGCGACGCCGTCGAGGGCTACAACCGCGACGACGTCCGGTCCACGCGCGAGCTGCAGAAGTGGCTCGAGTCGCTGCGCTCAGCGGACACGCCTCGACCCGTCCAGGAATCCGGCGAAGCATCAGAAACAGTCGGCGAACGCGAGCAGCGCGTCGAAGCCCTCCGCGCGCGCCTGTTGTCGTCGGTTACCGTCGGGCTAAAGCCCGACGGCTCCGCGCATTTCTTGATGGCCCACCTGCTCGACTGGCATCGCCGCGAGAACAAGGCCGAATGGTGGGAATACTTCCGCCTGGTGGAACTCGACGATGAGTCGCTGCTCGACGAGCGCAAGGCCGTGTCCGGGCTCGAATACGTCGAACGTGTCGACACCGTGGTGAACAAGAGAACAGGGAAGCCGACCGGGTCGGTGATCGATCGGTATCGGTTCCCACTGCAGGATTGCGACATCAAGGACGGCGACAAACTCAATCTCACCGACAGGAAGAGCTGGGGTGAGGTGGTGGCGTTCGACCGGGTGGCCAGGACGATGGATGTGAAGGTCGGTCCTGGGCGTGCGGACGCGCGTCCGGCTGCGGCGTTTGCGCACGAGGTGGTCACCGCGCCGAAGATCGAGGACGCCCTCTACGAGATCGGGACGGCGATTGCCGACGGCACACCGAGCCCACTCGCGATGGCGTTGCTCAACGCCGACCCGCCTCCGACGCGCGACGTGCTCCAGCTCCACAATGCCGTGCTCGCCATTCAGGGCCCCCCTGGCACGGGGAAGACCTATTCCGGCGGCGTGATGATCTGCGACCTTGTTGCGGCGGGGAAGTCGGTGGGCGTCACCGCGCTCAGCCATGCGGCGATTGCGAACCTGCTCAAGGCCGTCCGCAAGGAGGCGGCCAAACGGGGCGTCACCGTGCCCATTCTGCATGTGAAGAACGAAGACGAGTTTGGCGACGACAATCCCAAAGTCATCGGCGGCACCGCATGGCATTGGTGTCATCCCGACACGTCACCCGTTGACGTGCTCTTTGTCGACGAGGCTGGCCAGATGTCGTTGGCCAACACGTTGGCGTGTACCGTCGCGACGAGCGCGCTGGTGCTGCTTGGGGACCCGCAGCAACTCGAGCAGCCCACCAAGGGCGTGCATCCGGACGGCGTTGGAGGTTCAGCGCTCCAGCACATTCTGGGTGCGCACAAAACGATGCCGCCCGAGCGCGGGGAGTTCCTGGGAGTCACGCGCCGGCTGGCGCCGTCCATCTGCGCGTTTACGTCCGAGTGTTTCTACGAAGATCGCCTCACGCCGCTCCCCGGCCTCGAGCGTCAGGTCCTGCGTGGCGCCTCACGCTTCCACGGATCCGGCCTGCGCGTCGTCCCGGTCGAGCACGACGGCAACCGCAACGCGTCGGACGAAGAAGTCGCCGAGATCGTGCGCATTGTGGAGGACCTCCTCGCCCCCGGTTCCGAGTGGGTCGACGAACACGGCGTTGCTCACCAGGTCAAGCCGAGCGACATCCTCATCGTCGCCCCCTACAACGCCCAGGTCAGCCGCATTCAAAATGGAGCCGCCGGGCTTCAGCCCGGCGGTATCCCCGTCGGAACCG
>CAZLJG010000552.1:0-1681 GCA_964559545.1 uncultured Solibacteraceae bacterium
GGACTGACCACCTTGGGGCGCGTCGCTCCCGCCGGGCTGCGCAGCTCGAGCGTCTCCGCCTTGCCGTCGTAGCGGCCGTCTGTCGCCGTCGCCGTCAGGTCGCCGTCCACGACACGGAAGTTCCGTTGGAAGAGGGCGCTTTCGACATCGCCGAGATCGCCGTTGAGGCCGAGCACCAACGAGTCCGAAGTGGCGGTGCGCGTGGATGCGGTCTGCCCCCGTCCGGCCGGCCGAGCTTCCCGATAGTCCACGCCGCCGCTGAACACGGCTCGCGTCAGTCCGCGGGCCGCCTCACCATCGGCGACCAGACCTGACGATCGAATCGTCTTGGCCGGCTGCGCGCCCTCGGCCGGCAACGTCACCACCACCGGCGCGGATGCCTGCAACTTTGTGAGCGTTTCGCCGTCGGGCGCCATGAACATCTCGATCAGGCTGCCGGTGATGGTGGAACTGCCATTGCCGCTCGGCATCTCGACTGACGCCGCGACGGCCAGCGTGGCGCTCGACAACACGCCGGTGCCGTCGGCAAAGGCCAGATTGATGTCTCCGGCCTTCATGTTCGGCCGCCGCACGGACGAATCGGTCGATCGGACCAGGGAGTTCCCGCGCAACTCGATGAACTGGACGCCATGGCCTTCCTGGGTGAAGGACACACGCGCGTTATCCGCGCTCAGCCGCTGCGACTGCTGCGTCATCACCGCGTTGCCCTCGAGCCGCATGAAGTGATCGGCCTCCGCAAGTCCGATGCGTGTGGCCGTGGCCTCCACCGGCGGGTCGCCGGCGCGCTCCGGCGCGACCGTGAGCCGGGCCTCGCTGTTCATCCACAACACGGACTGCTCCATGAACAACTCCGCGCCGACACCGGAGCCCGACATGCGCCCGCGTGTGAACGTCATGCGCCCCGGGATCAGGGTTTTCTTCTCGTCGTTGAAATACGTCGCTTCGTCCTCAACCTCAACGTTGATGCCGTTCTCGGCAAACAGCTTCACGTCGCCCTTGAACACGACCTGCGACGGCTGCATGCCCGTCGGGCCCGACTTGCCGGTCGCCACGGCCGACTTCGCGCTGATCGTGTGCGGGACGCCGCTCTTGTGAAACACCGCCGACACCTCGTCAAACTCCATCGTGTCGTCGGCGCGCTGCCGGAAGTCCTTGAAGTCGATGGTCACGGTCGGATTGCCGTCGGCTCCGAGAATCAGACGCCGGCCGTCTTCGGCCAATGCGACCACGCCGGGATCGGCCAGCGGTGCCGTGGAGCCTGGTTCTGCGACCGGCCGATCCTGCAGTTGCATGTAGACCAGCGCCGCGACGCCGAGGCCGGCGGCGGCCAGAACCACACGTGCAACGGTCTGCCACCTCATGCGGGCGTCTCCACCGGCGCGGGCGTGCGCACGTCGGACACCGTCAATTCCGTCACCCGTTCCCCACGAAACTCATTCTGGTCCAGGGAGTACGCCAATTCGAGCCCGAATCGATTGGCCGACAGATACGCTTCCCGCTCAGCCAAACGCCAGGCCACGCCACGGAATGACCGGCCATCCTGCCGGAACATCAGGGCCAGATGGCGTTCTTTGAGCACCTTGGGCGCCTGCGTCAGCTCGACCGGCGCAGCCCGGAACACCGGCTTCGGATTGGCCATGCCGAAGGGGCCCATCCGCTGGAGGCCGTCCACCACATCCCC
>CAZLJG010000553.1:0-1680 GCA_964559545.1 uncultured Solibacteraceae bacterium
CGGCCATCTTCACGGGTATGTACCCGGCGAGATACGGCGTGCGTGACAACGCCACCACGCCGTTGCCTGAAGGCGCGACGACCCTTGCAGAGCGATTGTCAGAGGCCGGCTTTGCCACTGGTGGTTTCATCGGCGCGTTCGTACTGGATCGCGCGTTTGGCTTCGCGCAGGGGTTTGCCGCGTTTTCCGGCTTCGATACCGTCGACTCAGGCAGTGAAGCCAACGCCGAACGGGTGGGCGCGTCCGTTGTCTCCGATGCGATCGCGTGGCTCGGTGGCGTCCCGCGCGAACAGCCTGTGTTCCTGTGGGTCCACTTGTACGATCCGCACGCCCCCTACAGCGCGCCGGCTCCGTTCGGCGCGGAGTTCTCGTCGAACCCGTATGACGGCGAGGTGGCGTACGTCGATCAGCAGGTCGGCCGCGTGCTCGACGCACTTCGTGCGCGGGGAACACTCGATGACAGTCTGGTGGTCGTGGTGGCCGACCACGGTGAGTCACTTGGTGAACATGGTGAAGACGAACACGGGGTGTTCCTCTACGAGCCGGTGATTCGCGTGCCGCTGATTGTGGCCGGGCCACGCGCACGCGCGGACCATGTGGTCACGGAGCAGGTCCGGACGATCGACATCATGCCGACCGTGCTTGATCTGCTTGGCCTGGCACCGACGGCAGAGTCCGACGGCGAAAGCCTGCGCGCGGTGCTCGATGGAGGGCGGCGCACGGTGATTCCACCGGCGTATGCGGAGTCGTATTACCCGAAGCTCCACTACGGCTGGAGCGAGTTGCGGGCGCTGCGCGCCGATGGCTGGAAAGTGATCGATGCGCCAACTCCGGAGTTGTTTGCGATCGGCAAGGATCCGGGCGAGGCGACGAACCTGTTCGAGGCACAGCGTGCGCTTGGCGAGCGGATGGTCGCGGAAGCTGTTCGGCTCGAGCAGTCCTTCACCGGAGGCAAGGTGCCTGAAGCGGCGGCGCCCAGTCGCGAGACGCTGGAGCGACTCCGCAGTCTCGGCTACGTCGGCACCTCGTCGTCGATCGTGACGGGTGGGAACCGCGGACCGGATCCCAAGGACCGCATTGAGGAGCGTCGCACGTTCAAGCGCTTGATGACCGAGGCGATCGACGACCTCCGCGGCAATCAGTTGGATGACGCCGTGCGGAAGCTTCGTGACCTCGTGCGGATCAACGATCGTGCCTACGATCTGCACCAGCTCCTCGGTGAGGCCTATCAGCGGCAGGGGCGGGTCCGAGAGGCGCTTGGCGAGTTCGAAATGGCGGCGCTGCTCAATCCAGCCATTGCCTCGCCGCACCTCTCGGCGGCGGAACTGCTGTTGGCGTCAGGGGACATCACCGGAGCGCGCAGCCGCCTGGCACAGGCGACAACCCTGGATCCTGGATCATTTGATGTCGCACTGGTGACCGGCCTGGTCCTCGAGGCCGAACGACGTCCGGCAGAGGCGGCCGACGCCTATGCGCGCGCCATCAGCGTGAACCCGGCGAACCCGCGCCCGCGCATGCGGCTGATCGGCGTGGCGTCGGAGCTCAAACGGTTCGACGTGGCCGAGCGGGAGGCCCGCACGCTGCTGGAGCGCAACTACCGGCCGTCACGCATGTATCTGACGCTCGGCGGCCTGGCCCAACTTCAGGGCCGGACCACCGAGGCGGCACAACACTATCGCG
>CAZLJG010000554.1:0-1679 GCA_964559545.1 uncultured Solibacteraceae bacterium
GCGCACCGGAGTTGTGGATCTGCTGGCTCGCATCGGCAGGTGGCAGGTCAGTTGGCGCCTGTATGCGTTTGCGCTTGGCTATATGGCGGCCACGAAGCTGCTGGCGGCCCTGACACACCGGCTTGTCCTTGGCGAGTGGCCGGTGTTTGGCGACACGCCGCTGGCCCTGATGGCTGGCGCGATCGTGGTGTCCACATTGACTCAAGCGGGCGAGGAGTTGGGTTGGAGGGGATATGCACTTCCACGACTCGCCGCAGTTATGGGCCTCGGCAGCGCCAGCGTGATTCTTGGCGTCATCTGGGCGCTGTGGCACCTGCCACTGTTCGTGATGCAGGGAACCGGAAGCACCGGTCAGTCGTTCCCGATCTACCTGTTGCAGGTGACCGCACTTTCTGTGGCCATGGCGTGGCTCTACTGGAAGGCGCAGGGCAGCCTGCTGCTGGTCATGGTCATGCACGCCGCCGTGAACAACACGATCAGCATTGTTCCCGCAGCCTTGCCGAATGCCACGGATTCGCTGTCGTTCCACGGCTCGTTCGTGGCCTGGACCACCGTGGCAGTGTCATGGATTATCGCGGCCGTGCTGATCCGCCAGATGCGCGGAGCGGTCAGGCTGGCATGATGTCGGTCTTTGTGAAGTCGTCGCCAACAAACAGCAGTGTGTCCCGCGCGACGTGTGCCGTGGCATACGCGAGGCAGTCGCCGTAGTTGAGGGCGGCCGCGTGGCGGCCTCGGCCGAATCGACGGAAGGCCTCGGTTGCCACCCTCCATTCGGCCTCGCCAAACGACACGACGGTCACCCCGAGCTCCCGGACAAGGCCTTCGACTGATTCGGCGCTGCGGAGGCCCCGCCGACCGGAGAACACAAGACTGGTCTCCACAAGCGTCGGCGCACCAACGCGGACATGATCGGCCGCAAGGATCCGGTCGACGAGTTCCAGGTATCCGGGTTCAGCAAACAGGATGGCGACAAGGGCCGACGAGTCGAGCGTCATACGCCCTCCGGGCCGTACCCAAGGATGCTGTCCTCTTCTTTCCTGGTCAGGACGCGGCCCTTCTGTTCTTTGGGGATGCCAGTCCAGACCCGCTTTTTGAGGAACGCCAGGACCGACGCCCTTCGGTCGCCCGCCGGGAGAGCGACCAGGCGGCGTTTCCGGTCCTCGAGCGCCTTGCGAATGGCTTCGGTCTTTGTCTCGCCCGTCAGCTGGGCGACTTCACCGGCGAGTCGTTCGACGGATGAGTTCTTGATGTTGAGAGCCATGATTACACCATGGTAGATCAAGAAGGTGTAATGGTGTATGCAGGAATCGGGCGATACAATGCCCCCGCATGAAGATTGCGGTTATCGGCGCGGGCGCGGTTGGTGGGTACTACGGCGCCCTCCTGTCCAGAGCCGGCGCGGACGTGAGCTTCGTGGCTCGAGGGGCGCATCGAGATGCGATTCGCGCCAATGGCCTGCAGATCGTCGGCAGCGTACAGGGTGATTTCACCGTGCATCTGCCGACTGAGGACAATCCCGCAGCGATCGGCCCCGTCGACGTGGTGATGCTCACGGTGAAGACCTATGACAATCCGTCGGCGTTTCCCCTCATTTCGCCGTTTCTTGGCCCCGACACGTGTGTGTTGACGTTGCAGAACGGCGTGGACAGCGCCAATGATCTCGCCAACGTTATCGGTGA
>CAZLJG010000555.1:0-1676 GCA_964559545.1 uncultured Solibacteraceae bacterium
CGGCGAAGCGGTCCATGGCCTGCTGCATGTGCGCCGGGCAGGCGGCGTGAATCAGATTCGAGGCTTCCCGGGCCTGGAAGAACACGTCGGGGTTCTGGGCGGTGCCGCGGAGCGCCGGGTGATCAGGCGAGAGAGCACGTTCGCGATGTGCGGCGATCTGCTCTTCCGGCAACATGGCCCGAAGGTCGTCGTCGGTCAATGTTTCGATTCTGGAGATCTCGTGCGAGGTCCGGAAACCGTCGAAGAAGTGCATCACCGGGATGCGCGAGGCGAGCGTGGCCGCTTGTGCGATACACGCGAAGTCGTGGGCCTCCTGCACCGTGTGTGACGACAACATCGCAATGCCCGTCTGCCGGCAGGCCATCACGTCGGAGTGATCGCCAAAAATCGACAGGGCGTGGGTGGCGATCGTCCGCGCTGTCACATGAATCGTGAACGGCGTCAGTTCCCCGACGATCTTGTAGAGGTTGGGGATCATCAGGAGCAGCCCCTGACTGGCCGTAAACGTGGTCGCCAACGCGCCGGTCTGCAGCGCGCCATGGACCGCACCCGCCGCGCCGCCCTCCGACTGCATTTCCACGACCGTCGGCACCTGGCCCCAGATGTTCGGCCGGCCCTTCGACGACCACTCATCGGCCAGTTCGCCCATGCCGGACGAAGGGGTGATGGGGTAGATCGCGATGACTTCGTTGGTCCGGTGGGCGACCAGGGCGACTGCTTCGTTACCGTCTACGGTGATCCAGGGGCGGGACATGGATCCGTGGTTGTGCGAAATCCATGCCCGTGTGAATGGCGTCCAACCGGAGCAAACGAGCGATCCCCCGCGCGAAAGGTGGGGAAAATCCCGCTCCGCCATTGAAAAAGGCACCCGACGCCTTTTTCGGTGCGTGGGAGAATGGACGAGCGTGAACTCCCTGGATCCCCGCATCATCGACGTCCGCCGGATGGTGGGACTAATCTTCACCGCAGTCCTCTCCGTCGGCCTCTTCATCGTCCTCGGCATCCTGGGCTTTTCGGTCCGGCCCGGTTGGCGGTTGATGTTCGTCGTGGCCGGGGCATGGCTGGCGCTCACCGCGGGTCTGGCGGCGTGGTTGTGGCGCTGGCCGGAGATCGCGTACCGCCACGCGTCCTACCGGCTGGATGACGAGGGGCTTGAGATTCGGCGAGGGGTGGTCTGGCGCCGGGTCATCAACGTTCCCCGGTCGCGGGTACAACACACCGATGTCTCCCAGGGGCCGCTCGAACGGAGTCATGGACTGAGCACGCTGGTGGTGCACACGGCCGGGACGGAACACGCCCGCGTGGGACTGCCGGGATTGAGCCGCGAAACCGCGCTGCGCCTGCGCGACCAGTTGCTCCCACACGACGGACGTGATGCCGTCTGATCAACGCTTCCATCCCCTGACGGTGTTGTTCGCCCTCGGAGGTGAACTGCGCAACTTTCTGGCGCCCATTCTGTTCGCCACGGTCACCGCGCAGTCGCGTGGTGGTGACGTCCAGAACTGGCTGCTGCTGTTCATGATCCCGGGCTTCGCGATTGCGATTGCGCGGTACTGGGTGTCCACCTATCGGTACGACGAGACCGAATTGGTTGTGCGCACCGGATTGTTCTTCAAGAACGAACGGCACATTCCCTACGCGCGCATCCAGAGCGTGGACGCGAAGCAGAACGTGTT
>CAZLJG010000556.1:0-1674 GCA_964559545.1 uncultured Solibacteraceae bacterium
GCCGTGTCGCCCACGGCAACGGCGACCTCCGCGACGCACCGCTCACATTTGATCAGGGTTCCGTGGACAACGTCGGCATCACGATGACAGCGACCCGCACGGAGTTCATGGGCACCCTCACGTCCGAGAGCGGCACTCCGGCGACCGACTACTTCATCGTCGCCTTCCCCACCGACCGCGCGTTGTGGCATCCTGCCTCCCCGCGCGTGCGCGTGCTGCGCCCGGCCGCCGACGGCTTCTTCATCACGCGCGACCTGCCACCCGGCTCCTACCGCGTGGCCGCGCTGACTGACGTTGAAGACGACGAGCCCAAACGCGCGGACTTTCTCGAATCGATTTACGAGTCGGCGATCACGGTGACGATCGCGGCAGGGACAGGGACGAGGCAGGATATTCGAATCAAGTGACGGGCACGGGTGCACGCGCGCACCCGTGCCCGTGCCGGGTTCTTACTGCAGAATGTGCGACGGCAGCGCCGTCCGATTCATGAGCTTGAAAATCGGAATGAGCGGCGGCTGCTGAGCCGCGCCGCCGCGACCACCGCGACCAGCGGCCTGCGGAGCGACAGCTGCCGGAGCAGCGGCCGGAGGCGGCGCACCCACACCACCTGCACCCGCTCCAGCCCCACGACCGGGCCACGCTTCGCGCACCATACCCGCGGGCGTCGGCCGAATCCGCGAGGTCGGCAGCCACGCGTCCATGCGGTTCCAGAGGATCACGTTGTCGTCGCTCTCGGGCTCCAGCAGGTGCGCGACAAGGCGGCCGAGCATCTGGGCCGTGGACACGACGTAGGTGCCCTTGGGGAACGTCCGCTCGATGGTGTGAATGCCGGCCACCGTCACGACCGTCGCCCCCTGGTGGTCGTATTCAGTGCTCGAATACACGTCCTTCAACTCGTACGCCTGGACCGTCACGGTTGCCGGCGCCTGGAGCACTTCCACAGTGATGTTGTGCTGCCGCAACAGCGCCACCGCCTGCACGGCTTCACGCGGGAGGATGTACGCATAGGGCCGCGGACGTGATGCGAGCACCTTCGCCTTCGTACGGAGTTTGCCGTTGGGAATGGTGATGAACTGCCCCTGATTGTTCGGGTCGGGAATTTCGTAGCTCACGGTGAAGTCGTGATCAACCTGCTCCATGTCCACCATGACCTGCTGGTCCTGGAGCAGTCCCATCTCCACCGTCTTGCGGCGCGCGTTCGCCACGGTGTCGAGCATCTTCTGCTTGTTGGCGACGGCCCATTCGAGCACGGCCTTGTAGCTGATAAGCCCGGACCGCACGCCCACTTCCATCGTCTGCGCCGGCGACTCGAAGGTAATGCCGAGACTGTTCATGAACGTCGCGTACGTCATGCCGATGCGCGGGTAGTGCGGCACACCCTGCCAGTACTCGGCATTGCCTCCAGGGTAAAAGAACGCCTTCAGGCCGGCTTCCTCGTTGCGCTTGCGCACGTGCTGAAAGATCTCGTTGTTCGAGAGGTCCATCAACGCCTGATCGACCGACGCATTCGCGGTCGTGACGTAGTTGATGTTGTACGGGCGCGCGCCGCCGTTGTGCCCGTCGATGATCATGTGCGGGTACCAGCGGTGATAGACGTTGCTGACCACGTTGGCGATCTCAGGCTGCTCGAGCTTGATGTAGTCGCGGTTGAGGTCGATGCCCCACAAATTGCCG
>CAZLJG010000557.1:0-1664 GCA_964559545.1 uncultured Solibacteraceae bacterium
AATCGGGTAATCGGCGGGCGCGGAGGGGACACCTTCCGCGCCCGTTTTCGTTTTCCGCGAGCGGATTGTTTATCGCGATCTCCAGACGGCGAGGGTCAGGACGATGGCTCCCTCCACCGTCGCACCATGTTCCGTCCAGGGGTCGTGAATGCCGAACATCGCCTGGACGGTGACCCGGTCGCCCGCGCGGACCGCCACGCCGGCGATTCCACCCAGGGTGGCGCGGCTGTTCCTCACCACACCGTCAGCGACACGCAGCCCACCCGGCTGCGCGTTCACCTCGGCACAGGACACGGGTTCGCACGTCGTCACACTGCGGAATGTGCGATGGCCAATGGAGAGGCCCACGAACGGCTGAATCCTGGACGGGCGTCGAAACTCGTACAGCAACTCTCCGAGGAGCAGTTGGCCACGGCGATCCTGGGTGCGGACCCTGAAGGGGCCGCTGGTGATCGCGCGGTCACCCACGTCGACCGTGAAGCGCCGGATGCGAAGGGCGACGCGCCTGTTCCACTCGACGGCGGCCAGCGGCCCCACAAAGCCACCGGTACAGCCCGGCCCGCCGTTCAGACAGGCCGCGCCCGCGTGAACCCCGACATCCACGGCGACCTGGCCGGCGGCTGGCGCCGCAGCACAAGTCAGTCCCACGACAACAACTGCGATGAACCACGTCCGCCGGTGTGGAAGTCGAGGCATCCGGGAACCTCCCTGGGTCACCTCACGCAACTGTTGCGCCAACGGCTCTTGGTGCGCTGCTGGTATTGCGCGGGGCCGCGCCTGGGCTGCCAGGTGCTGGAAAGTCCCCATCTGGGCTATGGACACACATGGTGTCCATATGGCCACGAAGTGTGGCAGTATTGAAGCCATGACTCCCACGCTGGACGCACTGTTCGGCAGCCGCTCGGCATCGCAGACCCTCCTGTTCCTGCAGAACTACGGCGAGGGACATGCCCGACGAATCGCCACCACGTTCGATGTGTCCCACAACGCGATTCAGCGTCAACTGAGCCGGCTGGAAGCCGGCGGTCTTCTGGTGAGCCGACTGCTGGGCAACACGAGGGTCTTTACGTGGAATCCCCGCGCCGCCCTGGTCAAGGACCTGCGGGTGTTCCTGGAAGCGGAACTGGAGCGCCTCCCATCAGAGGTGACGCGCGCGTTCTTCAGGCAGCGCCAGCGACCGCGTCGATCCGGCAAGGCGTTGTAGGCGTCCGTGATGATTCACCCAGACACCACGGTCGCCGAGCTCGCCGCCTTGGTGAGCCAGACACTCGAGGCGGCCGGCATTACCGCCACGCTGTCGGGTGGAGCCGCCGTGAGCATCTATACCGACAACGAGTATGAATCGAGGGACCTGGACTTCGTCACGGCTGAGCGCCGCGACGCGCTTGCGGTTGCACTTCAGGCGATCGGCTTCACACTCGCTGATGATCGCCGGCACTTCGTGCATCCGGATACCGCGCTGTTCCTCGAGTTCCCGCCTGCGCCACTGCAGTTCGGGAGCCGTCTTGTCCAACACGACGACGTGCCGAGACTGGAGACGCCGTGGGGGTTGTTGCGCGTGATCACGCCAACCCAGTGCGTGATGGATCGGTTGGCGGCCTACTGGCATTGGCACGACCGTCAATCGTGGGATCAGGCCGTGATGGTGGCGCGCCATCGGACGG
>CAZLJG010000558.1:0-1659 GCA_964559545.1 uncultured Solibacteraceae bacterium
GGTGCTGGGTGCTGGGTGCTGGGTGCTCGGTGTGTGCTGGGTGCGCGGCGTCGTCGCCAGGCCCGCGAGGTCGGCGACGCCGATCGTGCGGTCGCGGGCGATGATCGTGGCGCGTTCGATGACGTTGCGCAGTTCGCGCACGTTGCCGGGCCAGTGATGGGCGCGCAAGGCATCCATCGCCGCCTCGTCCGCGTCCACGACGGTCTTCTGCTGTTCCTTCGCGAACTGGGCGATGAAGGCGTGCACGAGCAATGGCAGATCGTCGAGGCGCTCACGCAGCGGCGGCAGGTGCACCGAGAACACATTCAGCCGGTAGAACAGGTCCTCGCGCATCTTGCCGGACTTGACCGCCTCCATGGGGTCCACGTTGGTCGCCGCCACAATGCGGATGTCGATGGGGCGATCTTTATCACCACCGACGGGCCGCACAACCCGCTCCTGCACCACGCGGAGGATCTTGGCCTGCAGGGCAGGATTCATTTCGGCGATCTCGTCGAGGAACAACGTGCCGCGGTCGGCCAGTTCGAACGAACCCTGTCGCCGTGCCACAGCGCCGGTGAACGAACCCTTTTCGTGGCCGAAAAGTTCACTCTCCAGCAGCGCTTCGGGAATAGCGGCGCAGTTGATCGGCACAAACGGCCTCGCCGCGCGGGGGCTGAGCTGGTGAATGGTCTGCGCGACCAGTTCCTTGCCGGTACCCGACTCGCCGGTAATCAGAATTGACGCCGCCGTCGGTGCCGCCTGTTCCAGCAGTTGATACACCTCGCGCATCGGACGACTGGCGCCGATCAGCGTGCCGAACCGGCCGTGTTCCCTGAGCTGCCGGCGAAGAACGGCCACTTCCTGCTGACGCGCCAGCCGCTCCACGACCTGATCAAGCAGGATGCGCAGGCGCTGGGGGTCAATGGGCTTCGAGACGTAGTCGTAGGCGCCGAGGCGAATGGCTTCAATCGCCGTGTCCACGGTGGCCTGCGCCGTCAAGAGCAGGGTGGTGATCTCCAGGCCCTGCTGGCGGAGGGCACGAAGGAGATCGAGACCGCCCATCTTCGGCATGACCAAATCGCTGACGATGACGTCGGGCATCGTCGTCGCAATCTGCGCCAGAGCGTCTTCGCCGTCGGTCGCGCTGGCGACGTCGAAGCCCCAGCCGCCGACCAGTTGTGTCAGGCCCGTACGCTGGGCCGGATCGTCTTCAACTATGAGCACGCGGACACGCATGCCCACCACTGTAACAGCGTTGAATTCCGGTATGCTCAGGCGGGAACGCATGCCACAAACGTCCTTCCCGCGTTTCCTGGCCGCTGCCCGCGGAGGCATCCTCGTCTTCTGCGCGCTGGTGGTGGCACTGGCGTGGGTGTCATACCGGCAATACGCGCAGAGCTACCGGGCGGAGGCCGAGGAGCGCCTGTCGACCATTGCCGATACGAAGGCCAGCGAGATCGCCGGTTGGCGCCGGGAGCGTTTGGCCGACGGGCAGTTCTTCGCCGGCAATCGCGCGGTCATTGATTTGGCGCGACGCGTGCTGGCTCCCGGGGGAGACGCCGCCGCCGAAACCACCCTGCGGGATCTGCTGGAGCGCATGCAGCGCAACCATCCCTACACCCGCATTGCACTCGCCGATGCCACGGGGACGGAACGGGTCGCTTCAGTGACGGGCGG
>CAZLJG010000559.1:0-1657 GCA_964559545.1 uncultured Solibacteraceae bacterium
CGCTTTGCGGAAGTGGGTATCGGCCATGCCCAAGCATAGATGAGGAGGCCGGCGGCGCGGTATCGGTGTCTAATGACCGAGGGTTATGCATCCACGGTGGCGATGGGTTGGGGCGATAGCTGCGGTCGGCCTGTGGGCGGTCGTGTCAACAGCGGGCGCAGGCGCGCAGCGGCTGAGTGTGGCCGAGGCGCTGGATTTGTACGCCAGGGGTGAACGCGCCAGGGCCGTGGACGCGAGACCCTTTGACGGCTTTGAGGTCGCCACGGCTATTGCGGCTCTTGAGGCGTGGATTGGGCCGGCCGACGTGAAGACCACGACGCCCGAGCAGCGTGCCGAGCGTGTGCGGCGCCAGCAGGTGGCGGCCCGGTTTGCCATCGATGTGACGGCCGCCCGCGGGCTGACGTGGATGACGTTCGGCACCCCGATGTTTGACGGCCGGACGCTCGGTAATGCGTTTCTGATCAACGGAAACTCCGAGGGGCCCGAGAGGCCCGCGTCCCCCGCGTTTGATCACCTGAACTTCAACGCGCCGATCGTGGCGTGGGCGTGTGATCAACTGCCGCATTCGGGGCCGGTCGAGCCCTGGGAACCGTGGTGGTGGCTGACGTCCATCGCGCTTCTGCAGGGTGCCGGTGAGTGGAATGCACTACAAGGCAGCCGCGGCGTCAGTTATGGTCCGAGTGCCTCCGCGCCACCCCGCTGGCGCCTCGCGGTGCGCGAGGAGGTGGCGCATGGGCATCTGAAGGAGGCCCGCGCGCGCATCGGGGCACATCCCCGGCTGCGGCTCGCCGAGGTCGTGACCCGCGCGGCGTCGCTGACCGATGCGGCCAGTCGGTTCAATATCGGGTCGGGCGGCGGCCGGCCGCGCGCCGAGGGTCGGCACGACGTGATTCGGCACCTCGAGGACGCCGCACGCACGATGAACAGCGGATCCTTTAATGACGTGGAGCGCGATTTTGAGGCGTTGCTCGCGGAACCGGGGATGGAAGGCGAAGTCGCCCTGCGCATCGGGCAGCTCCGCATGTTGCGGCGTGATTGGGCGACCGCACTTCGCTGGCTCGACCGCGCGAGTGCGGCGACCTCCGACCGGATCCACCTCGCGGCGGCCGACTACTTCCGAGGCTGGATCTTTCATCGCACCGATCGGCCCGCTGATGCGCTGGCAGCCTACAAGGCGGCGCACGCGCGGTACGACACCTCACCGAACCTCAACACATTGCTCGCGGCCGAGTTGATGGCGGCCGGTCAACGTCTCGAGGCCGCGCGCGTGCTCGAGCGTGCCATGCGCGACCAGCACAATCACGCGTGGAAGGACCTGTGGATGCTGGTCGTGGACGGCGATGCCCAACGCGCCGGGTACTATGCGCGCCAGATGCGGGAGGCGAAATGACGCGGCTGCGATTGGCGGCGCTCTCGCTCGTGGTTGCAGTCGCCGCGTTCGTCGGGTGGCCTGGGGTTGAGGCGGCCAATCAACAGGCCGTCTTCCGCGCCACCGCCAACCTCGTCGCCGTTGACGCCACCGTGATGCGCGGCCGCAATCCGGTCGTTGGTCTCACGGCGGCGGACTTTCTGCTGACGGACAACGGCGTGACCCAGCAGATTGATTCTGTCAGCCAGGGCACGATGCCCCTCGACCTGACCATCGTGCTCGACTTCT
>CAZLJG010000560.1:0-1652 GCA_964559545.1 uncultured Solibacteraceae bacterium
GAAACCGTTCGCGATCTTCGAGGCGATCAATCCGACCGCGCAACAGCTTCAACGCCACCCGCCGACCGGTGTCGAGGTGCTCGGCCTCATACACCTCGCCCATTCCACCTCGGCCAAGCAGGCGGACGATTCGGTACGGGCCGAAGGACTGTCCGTCAGTGAGTCCCGGCTGCTCGCTCGGCACGCTGCCCGACCCGCTGAACGGCGACAGCATCGTGGGCGCGTCTGACCCGCCCGACAGGCGCGTGTGGTCGTCGTCGATCGACATTTGGTCATTGTGCCCTGCGAAGCGGACGCGGCGGAAGGTGAGGGGCGTCGCGACCTCCGGGCCTTGTACAATGTCCGGGCATGTCCGCCTCGTCCGTTGACGCTCTACGCTCCCGATTCCAGGCCGCCCTCGCGGCCGCCCGTACCCCTGCCGATCTCAAGACACTCCGCGATGAGTTTCTGAGCCGAAAACACGGGCTGGTGACCGCGCTCGTCAAGTCGATCGCGTCGGCGACACCGGAAGAGAAGCGCACGCTCGGTGCGGCGTCAAACGCCCTCAAGCAGGAGATTGAAGCGGCACTGGATGCGCGTGAGGCCGAAGCCGCCGCATCGGCGCCGCCCAAGGACGCACTCGACGTCACCCTGCCCGGTCGCCGGCCGTTCCTCGGACGACGACATCCGCTGACTCAAGTGCGCGAACGTGTCGAGGACATCTTCCTCGCGATGGGCTACCAGGTCATCGAAGGCCCGGAACTCGAGGACGACTGGCACAACTTCGAAGCGCTGAACATGCCGGCCGAACACCCGGCCCGCGACATGCAGGACACGTTGTATCTCGCGAACCCAGTGCCCGTCCCCGATGGCGGCCGCGCGGCCACGCTGCTGCGCACGCACACGTCGGGCATGCAGATCCGCTACATGGAGACGCACGAACCGCCGGTGCGCGTGATCGCGCCAGGCCGCGTGTATCGACGCGACCAGTTCGATGCGACGCACACGCCGATGTTCACGCAGATCGAGGGGCTGGTCGTGGACGAAGGCATCAGCCTCGGCGACCTCCGCGGCACACTCAATGGCTTCGCGGAACAGTTCTTCGGCGGGCGCGTCGCGACGCGTTTCCGTCCGAGTTTCTTCCCCTACACCGAACCATCGGCCGAACTCGACGTGGAATGCCAGGGCTGCGCCGGCAAGGGCTGCAACCTGTGCAAACAGACCGGTTGGATCGAGATCCTCGGCTGCGGCATGGTGCACCCCGCCGTGTTCGAAGCGGTCGGGTACGACTCCGACAAATACACGGGCTTTGCGTTTGGCGTCGGCATTGAACGTCTCGCGCTGCGCCTCTACGGCGTGGACGACATCCGCATGTTCTACGAAAACGACCTGCGCTTCCTCGAGCAGGTGGCACTGTGAAGGCGCCCGCATCATGGCTCCGCGAGCTGGCGGGCCTGCCGGCCACCACGTCGGCTGAAGACATCGCACACCGCATCGCCGGTGTCGGTTTCGAAGTCGCGTCCATCGAAGGTGACTCGATCGACTTCGAAATCACCGCCAATCGACCGGACTGTCTTTCGGTGCGCGGCTTGGCACGAGAGGCCGCGACGGCCTTCGTGGTCGAGGGTCCAGGGGTCCAGGAGTCCAGGGGTCCAGGGGTCCAGGGGTCCAGG
>CAZLJG010000561.1:0-1636 GCA_964559545.1 uncultured Solibacteraceae bacterium
GACGCCAAGGGCCGCTTCATTTTCACCCAACTGCCGGCGTTTCCCGATTACACGCTCATCGCGTCTCGCGTCGGCTACCTCGAAGGCGGCTACCGGCGTCAACCCGGTGCGCCGATCCAGGTGCGCATCGGCTTGAAGGCCGGCGAGTGGTTCACCGGTGGCAACATCACGATGTATCGCCCGAGTGCCATTTCAGGCAGGGTGGTTGATGAACGCGGCGACCCACTCGTGGGCATCCCTGTGCGCGTGCTCAGCAGTGTGCGCGTGAGCGGACGCGATCGCTGGGCCGCCGGTCAGACCGTCATGACCGACGATCGCGGCGCCTATCGAATCGCCGGTCTGCTTGCCGGCCGGTACATCGTGCACGTGCCGTCGGTGCAGGTCACACTGCCGAGCGGCGAGCCCGCGCTGTATCGGACGGCGCCACGACCTGGCAGTTCGGTCACCGAGCCTACGCAGACCTCCAACGTCATTCGCGCGGCTGACGGCACCGGCATGATGGTCGGTCACTTCCCGGCCCCGCCTCCCGATGGCAAGGGCTCGGCGTACCCGATGGTGTTTCATCCGTCGGCGCGCTCACTCGACACGGCCGAAGTCATCACGCTCGCGTTTGCTGAAGAACGCGCGGCCATCGACGTCCAGATGCGCCCGGTGCCCACCGTCACCATCTCAGGCCTCGTCTCTGGCGCACCCGAGGTCGTGGGCGGCGTGGCGGTACGCCTACTCCCAGCCGGCAGCGAGTCACTCGGCCTCGGCAGCGAAGCAGCCATGACCAAGGCCGACAGCACCGGGGCGTTCACGCTGCACCAAGTGCCGGAAGGTGAGTACGTGCTTCTCGCAGGCCGGTCGATCTCCGAATACCGCCTGTCGTCAGCCTCAAGCTCAGCACAGCGCCTCGCGCCGACAGGAATGAATCCGTTTGTCGGCCGCATGGCGTCGTCACAGGTCGCGGGCGCCAACGGTGTCCAGTATTCCACGCAGGGAATGCAGGGCACAGACGGGCCTGGCCGGCTCGCGATCAGCGTCGGCAACCAGTCGCTGGCCGGCATCGTGGTGCCCACAGTCCGCACGGTCAGGGTGTCAGGGCGGTTCCAGTGGGACGGTTCGGACACCCGCCCGGCTGCGGCACAGTTCGGCTTGTCCGTCCGGCTCGAACCTGCCGATGGCGACTTGTCGCAGGGCATCCACTTCGGGATGGGCCCGAGGAGTACACCTGAGGCATCGGGAACAACATTTGCCATCGACAACGTCCTGCCGGGGCGTTACGTGGTGGGCGACCTCGTGGCGTCGCCCTTTCGGCTCGTCGGCGCCGAATGGAATGGCCGCAATTTGATCGACACTCCGCTCGAGGTGGACGGCGAGAGTGACATCACCAACGTGATCATCAAACTCGGCAGTGCCGCCAACTCCATCACCGGAGTCGTGCGCGACGGCGCGGGACGCGTGGCCACTGACGGCGCCGTGCTGACGTTCCCGGCAAGTCCGGAGGCCTGGAAGACGATGGGCATCAGTGGGCAGCGATTCAAAACGAGCACGATTGTTGCCGACGGCACCTACCGCGTCACGTTGCTGGTGCCCGGCGAATATCTGCTGGCCGCCGTGCCGATGGAAGATCGCGGCAAGTGGGTGGACCCGG
>CAZLJG010000562.1:0-1633 GCA_964559545.1 uncultured Solibacteraceae bacterium
AATCTGAAATACATCATCATCGACGAGCTGCACGCCTACCGCGGCGTGTTCGGCAGCCACCTCTCAAACATCCTGCGTCGGCTGCACCGCGTGTGCCGGCACTACGGTTCGAATCCCGTCTTCATCTGTTCGTCGGCCACGATCGCCAATCCCCGGGACCTGGCGGAGAAGCTGACTGGATTGCCATTTGAGCTGGTGGAGCAGAGCGGCGCGCCGCGCGGCGAGAAATATTTCATCTTCGTGAATCCCCCGGTGGTGAACGCCCAGCTGGGGATCCGGCGTTCGTATCTCGCGGAAACTCGACGAGTCGCCATTGAATTCCTGAAGCGCGGACTGCAGATCATCGTGTTCGCGCAGAGCCGGCTCTCGACTGAAATCCTGACGACGTATCTGAAGGATGCGTTTGCGGGCCCACCGGGCGCTGCCGAGGTCGTGCGCGGCTATCGTGGCGGCTATCTGCCGCTTCGTCGCCGCGAGATCGAGCGCGGCCTTCGCGAGGGAAGTGTGCGATGTGTGGTGTCGACCAGCGCGCTCGAACTCGGCATCGACATTGGCGCACTGGACGTGACGGTCATGGCCGGGTATCCAGGCACGATCGCCGCGACGTGGCAACGTGCCGGCCGCGCTGGACGCCGGTCCGGCCGCTCGGCGGCGGTGCTGGTGGCGTCGAGTGCGCCGATCGATCAGTTTGTGGCCCGCAATCCCGATTACTTCTTTGATGCGTCACCCGAACACGCGCTGGTCAACCCCGACAACCTCCACATCCTGCTCGCACATGTGAAGTGCGCCGCGTTTGAGTTGCCCTTCACCACCACTGAGCGATTCGGCACGCTCAACGTCCAGGAGATGCTCCAGATCCTGAGTGAGGAACAGTTCGTCCAACTGGCCGGCGACCAGTGGCAGTGGACCCACGAGTCGTACCCGGCCGATGCGGTGAGCCTGCGGTCGGTGTCGTCCGACAACTTCATCATCGTGGACCTGACACACGGCGAACGCGTGATCGGCGAGACCGACTTCACGAGCGCACCGTCGGTGCTCCACGAGAAGGCGATCTACATCATCGAAGGCCAGCTGTTCCAGGTCGAGCGCCTCGACTTCGACAACCGCAAAGCCTTTGTACGCGGCGTCGAATGTGACTACTACACCGACGCGATTGACTATACGAAGGTTACGATCCTGGACGAAATGAGCTCGGAGGCGATTTCCGGAGGAGTCGCCTCCGAGCTCAAACACCACGGTGAAGTGCATGTCGTGTCCCGCGTCGTCGGTTTCAAGAAGATCAAGTTCTATACGAACGAGAACATCGGTTCAGGTGAGTTGGATCTCCCCGAGCAGCAGATGCACACGTCGTCGTACTGGGTGACGATTCCGGCAGAGAAGATGGAAGCGTTGCCGTACGGTGGTGCTGACAAACGTGATGGTGTGCTGGGTCTTGCATTTGCCATGCGCAACGTCGCGCCGCTGCTGCTGATGTGTGATTCACACGATCTAGGGCTGTCGGTGGACGGCGTCGGGGCGGAAGAAGCGAAGACGCTGGCGACCGTCGCTCCGACGATCTTCATCTACGACAACTATCCGGGCGGCATCGGTTTCAGTGAGCCGCTCTTCCAGATGCATGCCGACCTGCTGGCGC
>CAZLJG010000563.1:0-1631 GCA_964559545.1 uncultured Solibacteraceae bacterium
CGCTGGGTGCCTTGTGCAGGGACGCCGTCGGATTCTTCTCCGCGCATCGCGATCAGCCGGCCGCTCGGTGACCACGACGGCGCGGCCCAGGCTCCCAGCGAAAAGTTGTTGAGATCGAAACGACGCCGACGGTCGGCCCGACTGATGGAGATCTCCCGAGTATTGGTGCCGTCGGCGTCGGCAATCACCAGCACCGATGTCTGGCCATACGCAAACTGTTTTCCGTCTGGCGACCATCCGATGGGCGTGGTGACCAGGTCGGCGATCTTCCGTGGCACGCCGCCAAGAAACGGCACCCGCCACAGCGCCTGCCGCGGCACGGCGCCCTTGATGAAATCGACAAAAGTGCCGTCGGGCGACACCGTGACACCAAAGATGCCCGCGCCCGGTTCGGCCGGCACCGTCTCCGTGCTGCCGGTGCTCGCGATCTGACGAATCCACACACTTTCGTCGGATCCCACCTGCTCGACGTAGGAGAGAAATCTGCCGTCAGCCGAGATCCCGGGTTTATCCGCCGTGCCGGTCTGTGTGAGCGGCACAAACGTGAGATCCGCGGTCGAGACGGGTGTCGATGACCGGCCGTCACGGTCAATCCACCAGTACGCCGATCCGGCAACAGCCACAACGACCGCCACAACAGCCACCGCGAGGCCTCGTCGTCCTGCCGCCGGAGGCGCAGCGGCACTCGGGATGTTCACTGCGGTCGTTGGCACGGCTCCTGAGATCTCGCGCCTGGCGCGTCGGAGGTCCGACCGCAGGTCTGCGGCCGTCTGGTACCTATCCTCGCGATCTTTCTCGAGCAGCCGCATGACGATGTCGTCGAGCTTGGGTGGGACGTCGGCCCGGATCGTCCGCGGTGCCGCCGGTGTCGTGTGCAGAATCGCCGCTGACACGACCGCGCTGGTTTCGCCTGCGAAGGCCGGGCGCGCGGTGAGCATCTCGTAGAGCACGAGGCCGAACGAAAACAGATCGCTGCGCGCGTCGAGCACCAGGCCGCGTAGTTGTTCGGGCGACATGTACGCCACGGTGCCGACCGTCGTGCCGGCTTCGGTGACCGGCGACAACACCGTCCGAGTCGCACCGTCGTAGGAACCGTGCGGGTCGCTTCCGTCCGCAGTTTTCGCCAGGCCGAAATCGAGGATCTTCGGACCGCGGGTCGTCAGGAAGATGTTCGCGGGCTTGATGTCCCGGTGGATAAGTCCCTTGGCGTGCGCGGCATCGAGCCCGTCTGCCACGGCGATCGCGATCTCGAGCATGGCAACGAGATCGTTCGGGCCGCGGGCGATTGCCTGCTGCAGCGTCTCGCCTTCAAGCAGTTCCATGGCGAGGTAGGGAGGATCAGTACTGACATCGTGAAGGATGCAGACATTCGGGTGATTCAGCGACGACGCGGCGCGGGCTTCGCGCTGGAATCGTTCGACCGCCGCGGGACTTTTCAACACGTCCTCGGCGGGGACTTTGATCGCGACCTCGCGGCCCAGCCGGGTGTCGCGCGCGCGATACACCGCCCCCATGCCGCCTGCGCCCAGCGGAGCGATCACTTCGTACGGGCCGAGTCGCGAGCCCGGAGTGAGGGTCAATTAAACGCGGTCCGGGTTTGCGGGCGGGGGGGCATCTGGGGGTGCGGGGAT
>CAZLJG010000564.1:0-1628 GCA_964559545.1 uncultured Solibacteraceae bacterium
GCATCCTCCCCGGATGAACGCGCCCGCTGGGCAGGCGTGCGTGGTGCCGTGCACCAGCAACTCGCGGCGCGCAACAGCCGATTGGCGCTTTACGACCTGCGCGAGACGTTGGAACAGGCGACGGGACCGATGCCAGTGGGCTTCCTGTCGGCCACAGCGGTCATCGGCGACCTCGGCTGCCTCACACCGCTCGCCAAGGCCTGGGTGGACACACCGGCGGACGACCGCTGGTGGCGCGACCACCTGACGGACGCGTTCCGGTCAATTGTCACGCGCGAAGGAATCACGCGCCGGCATCCGACGCTCAAGAAGATTCTCGAAAAGTGGCCGTCCGCCGGTCTGCTGGTCGCGACAGCGAAGCGCTAACGCAGATCCCGCACGTAGTGCAGCGCGCAGCGGGCGCCATCGATGGCGGCGCTCATGATGCCGCCGGCGCTGCCGGCGCCCTCACCCATCGGGAACAGGTTCGCAAAGCCGTCAGCAATCGCGGTCTCGCGGTCGCGCGGCAGGCGAATCGGCCCTGAACTGCGCGACTCCAACCCGACGAGCAATCCTTCTGCGGACTTGAACCCGGGAATCTGCTGGTCGTACTTGAGCAGCGCGCGCGCGATCGCCTTACGCGCGAGTGGCGGCAGCAGTTGATCGATGCGCCCCGGCGTCGTGCCGAAGGTATAACTCGAGTGACGCGTGGCGGCGGACAGGCGGCCGGCGACAAAGTCATCGGCCGTCTGTGCAGGCGCGGTGTAGTCGCCACCACCGGCCTCAAAGAACTTCCGCTCCAGTGATTCCTGAAACTCGACACCGGCAAACGGCCCCGGGCCGTATTCAGCAGGTCCGAACGTGGTCACCAGCGCCGCATTCGCCCATTGCGAGGAGTGCGTCGAGTTGCTCATCCCGTTCGTGCACAACAACCCGGCGATGTTGGTGCTGGACACGATTGTGCCCCCCGGACACATGCAGAACGAAAAACTGGCCGGCACCCCGCCCTCGGCCTTGCAGATCAGGTTGTAGGACGCCGGTCCCAGGCGCGCCGCCTCCGGACCCGTCCCGTAGCGACCGCGCGTGATCAGTTGCTGCGGATGCTCGATCCGCACACCCAACTGAAACGGCTTCGCCTCGACCCGCACGCCCTGCGCATGGAGGAGTTTGATGCTGTCTCGCGCGGAGTGTCCGACGGCCAGGAAGACCGCGTCACACGGAATCTCGCCGGCCGAGGTCCGCACAGCGCGGACGTGGCGCGGTGGTCCGTCATCAAGCACAAGTCCATCCAGACGCGTGTTCCAGTGGAACCGGACGCCAAGCGCCTCCATCCGGCCCCGCAGTACCGGCAGGATTTTGTGCAGCTTGTCTGTGCCGATATGCGCGCGCGAATCGTAGAGGATGTCCGGCGGAGCGCCGCAGGCCACGAGCATCTCGAGGCAGGGCACCTCGAGCGGGTCATCGACGCGTGTATAGAGTTTGCCGTCGGAATACGTGCCGGCGCCGCCTTCCCCGAACAGCAGGTTGGACTCGGGGTTTGGGATACGCGTGCGATGAAACCGCACCACATCCTTCCCGCGGGCCTTCAGTTCGGCACCGCGGTCGATCAGATCCACCCCGACGCCGTTGAGACCCAGCACCAGCGCGGC
>CAZLJG010000565.1:0-1613 GCA_964559545.1 uncultured Solibacteraceae bacterium
CAATAAAAAAGACGGCGGGTGCCTTTGTCGTCTAAAAAGGCACCCGACGTCTTTTTCTGTCAACCGCGGTTGACCATAAACGTGGCGGTCTGGTCGAAGAAACTCTGCAGCGTGTGGGTAATGTCGGCGGGCAGTGCCACCTCGTCGAGCGCCTTGGTCATGAGCTGCATCCACCGGTCGCGCGCTGCCTGGTCGATGGCAAACGGCGCGTGTCGCTGACGCAGCCGCGGGTGGCCGCGCTGCTGAATATAGCGATCCGGCCCGCCAAATCGACCGATCAGGAAGTCTCGCAGCCTCACTTCCGCACCGGCCATGTCGTCGGGTGGATACATCGGACCCAGGATGTCGTCACCGGGGACCTGCGCATAAAACGCGCGCACGAGACGTTCAAAGCCGTCCTCGCCGATGCGCGCATAAATCTGGAGTTCGCCAATCTGCATAAATGAGCTCGGAGGCGATTTTGTCAGAAATCGCCTCCGAGCTCATTTTTCTAGGTGGGGGTGACGACGAGGTCGTAGCCGCGGGCGCCGGTGATGGTGGCGTCCACCAGGGTGCCGGGGACCAGGGTCGCGGGGTCGCACTGATCGAAGTACACGAGTGCGTCGATGTCGGGCGCCTGGCCTTCGAGGCGGCCGAGTACGACGAGGTCGGAGTCGGGGGACGGACCGTCCACCATGACACGCACGGCCTGGCCTTTCCGGGCCTTCATCCGCGCGGCCACGATCTGCTTCTGCAACTTCATCACACGGTCGCGTCGCGCCTTCTTCTCCGCGGCCGGCACGTCATCCACCATCTCGAACGCCCGCGTGTCTTCCTCGTGCGAATACGTGAAGACGCCGACGTGATCGAAGTTCGTGTCGCGCACAAACGACAGCAGGTCTTCGACGTCCTGCTCGGTCTCGCCAGGGAAGCCGACAATGAAGGTCGTGCGCAAGGTGACATCCGGAAGGAAGCGGCGGATGCGCGCGAGCAACTTGTCGTAGCCTTCGCGATTGCCGGGACGTCGCATGCGCCGCAACACGTCGGCTGAGGCGTGCTGCAACGGCAGGTCGATGTAACGGCACACCTTCTCGCACTCCGCCATCGCCTGCAACACGTCGTCGGTGATCGTGGTGGGGTAGAGGTAGAGCAACCGGATCCACGCGAGGCCTTCGACCTGGTTCAGGCGCCGCAACAACTCCGCGAGCGCGCCTCGCTTGCCCTTGTCAATTCCGAAGAACGTCGTGTCCTGCGAGATCAGCAGCAGTTCGCGCACGCCTCGCGAGGCGAGTAATTCCGCCTCCTGCACGATCGCGTCGATGTCGCGGCTGCGATAACTGCCGCGCAGCGTCGGGATGATGCAGAACGCACACGTGTAGTCGCAGCCTTCGGCGATCTTCACGTAGGCGAAATGTTTCGGCGTCGTCTGGACGCGCGGCGTGTCGGCGCCGTACAGATAAGTGATGTGTGGTGCTGGGTGCTTGGTGCTGGGTGCCTCGTGCTTGTGCTCGGTGCTCGGTCCTGGGTGCTCAGTGCCGGTGGCTTCGGCCCGCGAGCGAAACAACCGCATCGCTGTCGGCTGTCCGGCGATGGCGGGCACGATGTCGGGCACTTCGCCCGTGCCGAGGCACACG
>CAZLJG010000566.1:0-1611 GCA_964559545.1 uncultured Solibacteraceae bacterium
ACGTTCGCCAACTGCGCGTTGTTCGTCGTCGCGACGGTGGTCAGCCGACCAGCGCCTGACCGCGTGATTCTCGACTGCGGCAGCAAGACGCTCACCAACGACGGTGCGCGCGGGTTTGTGGACGCACCCGGCTACGGACTCGTATTCATGTCGTCCAACGAGGATGTGCCCGAGCCGTCGATTCTTGTCGAACGGCTGTCCGAGGAGCACGCCACCTGCCGTGTTCCTGTGGACTCTCCCTTACGCCACGGCGACCGCGTCCGGGTGCTCCCCAACCATGCCTGCACGGTGACCAACCTGATGGACTCGCTGGTGCTCGCCAACGAGGATGGGTCCATGGATCGGCTCCCCGTCGCCGCCCGTGGGCGAATCTGGTAGAGTGGCAGCCGCGATGACCCCAAAACCCGCACCTTCCGGCGACGCCCTGGGCATGGTCGAAACGCGTGGGCTGGTGGGCATGATTGAAGCCGCCGACGCGATGGTCAAGACGGCCAACGTGACGTTTGTCGGCTATCAGAAGGTGGACGCCGGTCTGGTCACCGCCATCGTCCGAGGCGATGTGGCCTCGGTGAAGGCCGCAACAGACGCCGGCGCCGCTGCCGCGCGCAAGGTCGGCGAACTGGTCGGCGTGCACGTCATCCCCCGTCCGGCCGACGACGTCTCGGATATTTTCCCGATCGAATAACAGCGCACAGAACGTAGGGCGGCCCTTCAGGGCTGCCACCCATGCCTATGACTACTCGCATCCTCGTCGCCATGACGATCTGCACATTGGGCGGGATGGTGGCGAGAGTGCTTCCAGAGTCGTCTCTCAGCGAGGCCCTCCGCCAGTTTTTTCGTGTGGCGCAGCCTCTGTGCATTCTCTGGTGGGCCTGGGTGGGTTATCTGAATCGACGGCCGCACTGGACGCGCGAATCGTGGACACGATTCCTGTTTATTTCGCTCATTCCCATCACAGCGATCGTTCTCGTTCTCACGGTCTCGGCGGGTGTGGATAACGGCGCGTCATGGGTCGGCGAAGGGCGGTCCTGGCTTCGCTTCGCGTGGGGCGCGGTCGGCCTCATCGGTATCCTTGTTGGCGGCGGCGGTGCGGGGTACCTCCTCTACACGCTCAGCGCCAAAGATGCGACGACGCCGTTTGACTGGCCGTGGCGACGGCAGCGGGCACACTAGCTCCGCAGATGCCCGGCGTTGGCCGGATACGAGGGACTTCGATGCGTCGAAATACGTGGCTGATGGGGACAGTGATGGTGGTGCTTCTCGTCGCGGGAGCCTGTACCAATCAAGAGGCGGAGATGCGAGCCAACATTGGCAAGACGGCGTGCCAGGCGACGACAAAGCAGTCCGTCGGGACCATCGTCGCCGTTGAGCGAGATGAGAGCGGGCAAACCTCGGCACTTGCGTACGTTGTCGAGCGTGATGGGCAACGTCGCCGAGTCCCTCCGTCAACAATTCACGCCACCACCGGCGCCTGTCAGTAAAGGGCGCAGGCAGGACAAGTCCTGACTGCAGTGGGCGCATCGGCACTTGGGGCGTTTGTGCTTTACAGCGTGTTGCGGGGCCCCGTGTAAAATGCGTCACGGAATTCGGCGACAAAGGAGACAGGTGTGA
>CAZLJG010000567.1:0-1605 GCA_964559545.1 uncultured Solibacteraceae bacterium
CGTGGCGGCAGCCTTGTCGAGGCCTTCCTGTACACGGTTTTCGCCGAAGTCGCGTTGACCGGCCGCGGCCGCCTCGCGAACGTCAGTGGCCGGGAAGGTCTTGGAAACGGCGATGAGGGTGGGGACGGCCGGGGACTGCGCGCGGTGCGCCGCCGCCTCACGGCGCCGGCGCACCGCGTGCACGTGCTGACTGATCACGCGCGGGGGCTGTCGCCCTTGATGCTCTTCAGAATGCCCTTGGTCATCTCGGCGTGTTCACCCGTGGGGGCGAGCTTCAGGTATTCCTCAAACGCCGTGACCGCTGCCGGCAGCTGGCCGAGATTCACGTTGGCCATCCCGAGACGGAAGAAGGCATCCGCCAGCTTCGGGTCAAGCTGCGTGGCTTTTTCGAAGTGGCCCTTGGCCTCCGGAAACTGGCCAGCGTTCCAGGCGATGATGCCGAGGTTCAGCACGTCAGCGGCACTGCCGCCGGCGCCGAGTTTTGCGCTGATGTCCGCGGCTTCCTTGAACTTCTTCTGGCGATTGTAGATCCCCGCGAGGGCCGAATACGCCTCCGTCGCTTTTGGATCCAGTTCGATCGCCTTCAGGAAGGCGGTCTCCGCCGCCGCATCATCCTTCTTCACCAGCTGGGCATCGCCGATACGCGTGTAACACACGCCACAGGCGGGCACCTTCTCGGCGACGGCCATGAACTTGGCGATCGCGCCGTCGGGATCCGTGTTGATCATCGCGTCGCCGGCCGCGAAGTCGGCCTTGAGCGATTCCATCAACTTGTTCCGCGCTTCGATTTCTTCCGGGGTCATACCGACCGTGTCTGTCGTGCCCGTCGTGGTCGCGACAGGGACCTTGACCACAATCGGCTCAAGCTGCGTCATGTTGCTGATGGTGATCTGCACGGAGTTGTTGCGGCCCACCAGGTCACCCTTGGTCGCCTGCAACCGCCACTGGCCCGTCCGCAGACCCGAGCGCACAAACTCTCCGCGCACGTTGGTCTTGAACGTGACGGCCAGCTGGACGTCGCCGACATACTCCATGACGATTTCCGCCTCGGGTACGCCCTGGCCCTTTTCATCGACGATGCGTCCGCGCACCTGTCCCATGGCCTGGGCAAAGGCGAGGGTCGTGGCCAGCGTGAGGGCGAGCGCGACGAATCCGCGAAGATACGAGTGACGGGTCATACAAAAAGCCTCCAGCGGCATTTTAACATCCGGTCTTGAACAGCGTGGCGACATCGTGCAGGTTCCGCGACACCCGGGCGGGCGGGAACGAGGCGAGAAACCGGCGGCCGTAGGGCATGCTGGTCAGGCGCGGGTCGAGCACCGCCATGACGCCGCGGTCGGCGCGCGTCCGAATCAGGCGCCCCAGGCCCTGCAGGAGCGTCAAGGTGGCGAGCGGGATCTGATAGTCGTGGAACGGGTGGCCGCCGGCGGCCTGGATGGCGCTGATGCGGGCGGCGACCAGTGGGTCGCCCGGCGAGGCAAACGGGAGGCGGTCGATGATGACGCAGCTCAGGGCGTCGCCCGCGACGTCCACGCCCTGCCAGAAGCTGGCGGTGGCGAACAACACGGCATTAGGGGTCGCGCGGAAGTCGCGCAACAGCGCCGA
>CAZLJG010000568.1:0-1595 GCA_964559545.1 uncultured Solibacteraceae bacterium
AGGAGCCGTCAGCCAATCACCGCGTGGTCACGCTCGACTACTTCTCAACGCTGAAGGTACCGGTCCGCCGTGGCCGCACGTTCACCACGCAGGACAGTGCGACGTCTCCAGCGGTCGCCGTGATTGACGAGGCCTTTGTGCGCCAGCACTTTCCCGATGAAGACCCCATCGGCAAGCGGCTCAACATCGGCAACGGCACGGACGGCGCCGAAATTGTCGGTGTCGTCGGCACCGTGAACTACAGCGGTCTCGACGCGGTACCGGCGCCGACGATGTATGTGCCGCTGGCGCAGGATGTGTTCAACACACTCTGGGTGCTGGCGAAGGCTGATGGGGACGCCAATGCCCTGACGGGAACCGTCCGCCAGGTGCTTGGCGATCTCGACAAGACGCTGCCGGCGTACTCGATCACGCCGCTGACGACGGTCCTCGATGAATCGGTCGCGCAGCGTCGGTTCTCGATGTTGCTCATCCTGCTCTTCGGTGGGGTGGCGCTGTTCCTGTCGGCGGTGGGTCTGTACGGCGTCGTTTCCTACACCGTCAGCCTGCGCACGAAAGAAATCGGTCTACGCATGGCGATCGGCGCTCAACCGCGTGATGTGCTGACGATGATCATCGGTGGCGGGATGAAGCTCGCGCTGGTGGGCGTCGTGCTCGGTGTCGTCAGCGCATTCGGCGCCTCGCAACTCGTGGAGTCGATGTTGTTCGAGGTCGAACCGTCCGACCCCTTCAGCTACGCCGCCACAGCGGCGTTACTCCTCGCGATCGCCGCCATCGCGTGTTACATCCCGGCCCGACGAGCCATGCTCGTGGACCCGATGGTGACGTTACAGGAATAGTGCTGGGTGCTCGGTGCTGGGTGCTCAGTCGACCCAGTAGCCCGGTCGAGTTGTGACCGTCGCTCCCCGGCGATCGACCTTCACCACAACCTCGTGCCAGCCCTTGCCGGGCGGTAGAGGGTACGAGACTTCGTATCGGGTTCGAAGCCGGCGGAGGGTGTGCTCCATCAGCGTCTGAGGATCCCCGTCGCTGAGATTCACGGCAACGCCACCGCTGTCCTTGGCAAGCGTTCTCAAGGAAACGGGAAACACGGTTCCGGATGCTGTGGCAATGGCGACGTCGCTAAGCTCGCGGCCCATGGTGGTGGCTGCGACTGCGTGAATGTCTTCACGGATCGGCACTGGAGCGCCAACGAGGACGAACGCGGGTCCAAGACGCCGCGCAAGACCTGCCAAGCGTTCAAAAGAGACTGTGCTCCGAAAGTCGGCACCGTTCGTAAACGCCAGAAGGGCGCGCCGTCTGCCTGGCGTCTTCTCAACTATGCCCGCAAGCGCGACCACCACCGCGTCGAAGACCGCGGCATCGGTCCGGCCCCGCCGCGCGGTCTCGTCGAATCTGACGGGACCGGCCTCCAGGAGCCGAAGGCGGACGGGCGGAGCCGAGGCCACCGTCAAGCTGACGCGGTCCCGTTCCTCGACCACTTCCTCGAATGCCGTCATCGCCCGTGAAATCAGCGGGAGTTGACCCGGAGCAATCTGGGCAATCGACGACAGCGGCTGTACCACCACGGCAAGGTCCAAGGGTGTGTCGACCAA
>CAZLJG010000569.1:0-1355 GCA_964559545.1 uncultured Solibacteraceae bacterium
GGAAGCCAGCCCGTCATCAAACGTCAGGAGCACCGCGGGTTCTTTGGAACCGGTCGCGAGGTACTCCGGCAGTTCCCGCAGCGACAACACCCGACGCGTGCGGGTACACCACTCGAGACAGCGCGCGAAATCCCGTTCGCGGATCAGGCACGTGCGCTCCGCCGAATACACCGCGTACTCCGGCATGGTGCCGACGATGCCATGGAACATCAGCACGGAGAGCCCGGACTCACCGGCCATTGTTGCCTCCGAGCACGGCCATGAATGCTGCCGGATTAAACGGCGCATACACCTGGGCGGCGGCTTTTCGCTGGGCGGCCAGCACCTCCGCATATTCCTGGTCGGTCATCGCGGCGAATCGTCGGAATACGGCCGCGAGTGCGTCCGGAGAATCACAATCGGGCACGGCAGCGGCAAACGGTTTGCCCTCGAGCGGATGGGCAACCCACAAGTCGCTGAACTCTGCATAGACCGCGACACGGCCCGCCCAGATCGCTTCAGCGACGGCCGATGTGTTGCAGAAGAGCACGATGTCGGAGTCTGCCATCTGATCGGCGAGAGAACGGTCGGACTCAACGCGCACAAACGGCAGCGACGCAATCTGCGGGAACACCTCCGCTTGCTCGGCTGGCCACGCATGAGGATTGGGTCGAATCGTGAGCGCGACGTTCGCAAACGCGTCAGCGCGCTCCAGCAGCCACGCGGCGATTTCGCGGAGCTCGTGCCCAAATCCTGTCAGGAACAACACCTTGAGCGGGTCCGCGGCGTCACGCCGCCGCACCGAGGACGTCTGGGCGACCCAGCGCGGACTTCCGACGGGTGTGATCGTGTCGACACGATGCGCGACGCCCGCGAACCAATCGGCCAGTCCGTCCCCCCCGGCCACGAGGAGGTCCGGTCGTGGCGGACGCCCCTCCGCCGTGTGCGCTTCATTCACATACAGCAGGCCGGAGTTGTAGGCGTTGTGGGCAAACCCCAGGGTGCGCACCGGACGACCGCAGGCCGACACCGCCATGAGCAGAGCACGTTCAAACCCCTTCTCTTCGTACGGATAACAGACGGTCGCCGGTCGTCGTCGCTCGAGGGTGCGCACAAACGCGCGATACACGACCAGTTCTGCGACCGGCGGCACCGCAACGAGCAGGTCGGCCGCAAACCGTGTAGCGAACCCGTGCGACTGCGCACCACGCCATGGAAACGCCGGGGCCACCACGCGCAACATGCGCGGGCGGCCTTCGATGCACACGTCGAAGCGGCCCCACGCGTGCCCGTCGGCCACGGCCTGCTGGATCAGCACGTCCGCCCGCGGCGGCAGCCGCGTGTCGGCATGCAGGAACAGCAGCAGCGGCCCGCTT
>CAZLJG010000569.1:1365-1595 GCA_964559545.1 uncultured Solibacteraceae bacterium
CCGTGTAGCGAACCCGTGCGACTGCGCACCACGCCATGGAAACGCCGGGGCCTGCGCCACGACACGCACCATGCGCCACGCCACGCGAGCCGCGGTGGCCGCCGCCCACACGATGTCGCCCCAGGTCACAGCCGCGTGGTCATACACGGCATCACGGCCACGTGCCGCGAGTGCCGCGCGGATGTCCCCCTGAAGCTTGGGATTCTCCAGGTAGTAGACCCACGCCGTTC
>CAZLJG010000570.1:0-1594 GCA_964559545.1 uncultured Solibacteraceae bacterium
GATCTTGTTGAGCGCGTGGCCGATGTGGATCTCGCCGTTGGCGTACGGGGGGCCGTCGTGCAGGACAAACCGCGGCGCGCCGCGGCGTTGCGCACGGATGGCGGCGTACAGCTTCGTCTCCTGCCAACGGGCGATCGCTGCCGGCTCGGCCGTCGGCAGGTTCGCCTTCATCGGGAAGTCGGTCCGGGGGAGATTGAGCGTGTCTTTCCAGTCGCGCATGGCTGATGTAAACCCCTATTCTATATTCGCGCGCACCCTGAGACCCGCTGTGAACACCCTGGCCGTCTTCTTTGACGTCGACTTCACCCTGATTCGCCCCGGTCGCCGGTTCCTCGGACCCGGGTATGCCGAGACGTGTGTGCGCCATGGCGTGCCGGTGGACGAAGCCGCGTTTGAGACGGCGGTGGCCGCCGCGGCCGAGGTGCTGGACACGTCCGACCAGCGGTATCACGACGAGATCTTCGTCCGATACACGAGCCGCATCATCGAGTTGATGGGGGGCAGTGGGCCGGGGGTGGCCGTGGCCGCGCGCGAGATTTACGACGACTGGGCGCACCACCACCACTTCGAGATGTACGACGACGTGCCGGATGCCCTCAGGGGCCTGCAGCGGCAGGGCCTGCGGATGGGCCTGATCTCCAACTCCCACCGCCCGTTGGGCACCTTCGGTCAGCACTTTGATCTGGAAGGCCTGATGACGGTGACCGTGTCATCTTCCGAATTCGGGGTCATGAAACCCGACCCCCGCATCTTTTACGAGGCGCTCAGCCTGATGCAGGTCTCGGCGGATCAGGCCGTCATGGTGGGAGACAGCCTCACCCACGACGTGCTCGGCGCCCGCCAGGTCGGCATGCGCGGCGTGTTGCTCGATCGCCACTCCCGCGTGACGGACCTCGATGCCTCGATCCCAGTGATTCAGTCACTCTCGCAACTGGCACCCTTGCTCTAGAACCCCGGACCCCAGAACCCCGTGGGACCCGAACCCTGGACCCCGGACCCCGGACCTCTTCTATCCTGGCGGCCAGGCGAGCGTTCGTCCGCCGAGCACATGCAGGTGGATGTGGAACACCGTCTGTCCCGCCGCCGCGTTGCAGTTGAACACCGTGCGGTAGCCCGACGCGTCGAACCCATGGTCCTTCGCCACACGCGCCGCGCATCGCACCATCGCGCCGACCAGCGTCTCGTGCGCCGGTGTCAGGTCGTTCACCGTCGCGATATGCACCTTCGGAATCACCAGCACATGCATCGGCGCCTGCGGGTTGATATCCCGAAACGCGATCAGGTCATCGTCTTCAAACACCTTCGCCGCCGGAATCTCCCCCGCGACGATGCGGCAAAACAGGCACGCGCTCATAGGTAGGATTATTCCCCGAAAAAGACACCCGACGTCTTTTTTGCGACGACGACGCGGGGGATCTGCTGGAGGTCGGGGTGCCAGGTGATGTCGGAGAAGCCGGCGGCCTCGAGGAGGTGGGTGACTTCGGGGGACTGGTTGATGCCGACTTCCATCATGAGCGCGCCGCCGGGCGCGAGGCGAGTGTGGGCGGCGGGGATGAGGCGGCGGACGATATCGAGGCCGTCCGTGCCGCCGAAG
>CAZLJG010000571.1:0-1590 GCA_964559545.1 uncultured Solibacteraceae bacterium
TCAAGACCGTCACGCACGAAGACGTCACCAAGGAGGAACTTGGTGGCGCGATGACCCACAACTCGGTCAGCGGCGTCGCGCATTTTGCGGTGCCGTCGGATCGGGAATGCATCCTGCTCATTCGTGAGTTGCTCGGCTATCTGCCCTCCAACAATCTCGATGATGCGCCGCGTGTGGCCACCAGCGATCCGGTCGATCGTGAAGACGACGCGCTGGATACGGTGGTGCCTGCGCTGCCGAACCAGCCGTACGACATGCACGACCTGATTCAGCTGGTCGTTGACGATGGCGGGTTCCTGGAAACACATCAGCACTTCGCGCAGAACATCATCACGGGGTTTGCGCGGCTGGGAGGGCGATCGGTCGGCATCGTGGCGAACCAGCCGAAGGTGCTCGCCGGATGTCTCGACATCAACGCCTCGGTGAAAGCCGCGCGGTTTGTGCGCTTCTGCGACGCGTTCAACATTCCGATCATCACGTTTGAGGACGTGCCTGGATTCCTGCCGGGTGTGCAGCAGGAGCATGCCGGGATCATTCGCGAAGGCGCGAAGCTCCTGTATGCGTATGCCGAGGCGACGGTGCCGAAGATCACGGTGATCACCCGCAAGGCCTACGGTGGCGCCTACTGCGTGATGGCGAGCAAACACATCCGCACGGACTTCAACTTTGCGTATCCGACGGCGGAGATCGCGGTGATGGGGCCCGAGGGTGCCGTGAACGTGCTGTATCGCCGTGAACTGCAGACGGCCGAGGATCCGGTGGCGCGACGAGCCGAGCTCGTGTCGGAGTTCCGCGAGAAGCTGGCGAATCCGTTTGTGGCCGCGTCGCGCGGGTTCATCGACGAGGTGATTCATCCACGCCAGACCAGAACCAAACTGATTGCGGCGCTCGCGACGTGTGAAAACAAGCGCGACAAGAACCCGCCGAAGAAACACGGCAACATCCCGTTGTGAGCACCCCAGCCAAAGTTCTCATCGCCAATCGCGGTGAAATCGCCGTCCGCGTCATGCGTGCCTGCCGGGAGATGGGCCTGGGCACGGTGGCGGTGTACTCCGACGCCGATCGCACGGCGCTGCACGTGCGCGTCGCCGACGAGGCGTTCCGCATCGGCACCGGCCCCGCGAGCGACAGCTACCTCTGCATCGATCGACTGATCGATGTCGCGCGCCGATCCGGCGCGACGTATGTGCACCCCGGCTACGGCTTCCTCGCGGAGAACGAAGACTTCGCGCAGGCGTGCCTCGATGCGGGACTCGTGTTCATCGGACCGTCTCCGGATGCGATCCGGCGGATGGGCAGCAAGACCGGCGCGCGGCAGGTGGCGATGGCCGCCGGCGTGCCTGTGGTGCCCGGCACTGAGGAACCGTTCGCCGACACGGCGTCTGACGACGAGATTGTGAAGACGGCGGCGGCGATTGGCTACCCGCTTGTGGTGAAGGCCGTGTCCGGTGGTGGCGGCAAGGGCATGCGCACGGTGGCCGGCCCCGGCGACTTGCTGGCGGCGGTCAGGACGGCGCGGTCCGAGGCCGGGTCCGCATTTGGTGACTCGGCCGTGTATCTCGAGCGGAAGATCCTGAAGCCGCGGCACAT
>CAZLJG010000572.1:0-1586 GCA_964559545.1 uncultured Solibacteraceae bacterium
CGGCCAGGGCCGCTGAGGTGCCGTGGGCCTCACTCGCATTCGGACTGTGGGCGCTGGGTGTGTGCGTCGGCCTCGCGCGTCTCATCGTCGGCCGACGAGCCGCGTCTGCTCTGACAGCTGCCGCCACACCTGAAACCGATGCGCGCATTCTCGCCAGAGCGGATCTGGTCGCCGGCTGGCTCGGTGCACCGCCGTGCGCGATTCGGCGTGGCGCAC
Source organism: uncultured Solibacteraceae bacterium (assembly GCA_964559545.1). Taxonomy (GTDB): domain Bacteria; phylum Acidobacteriota; class Vicinamibacteria; order Vicinamibacterales; family SCN-69-37; genus SYFT01. The sequence goes on from CAZLJG010000572.1 coordinate 217, forward strand.
CGGATTGGATGCCGGCCACCTGGGGTGTGCGGAGGCCCGTGGTCGTGTTGCCATCGACCGCAACCGAGTGGCCTGACGAACGATTGGACCCTGTGCTGGTTCACGAACTGGCGCACGTGTATCGACGTGATGCCGTGTGGCACCAGGTGGCGCATGTGGTGGTGGCGGTGTGGTGGATGCATCCACTCGCATGGGTGGCTGCGCGGCGGCTGCGCGTGGAACGTGAGCGGGCGTGTGACGACCTTGTGCTGGCGTTTGGTGCGCGCGCAAGCGACTACGCCACTGATTTGGTGTCGTTGGTGGGTGTCTGTGGTGGGACGGAGATGACGCTGGCGATGGCCCGGCGGTCACAACTGGAGGGACGTGTGATGGCAATTCTGAATCCTCGACTGAATCGGAACGGACGGACCGGCCTTGCGACGCTCATCGCAGCCGCGCTGGTGCTGGCCATGGCGCCACTGGCGTCGATGCGCGCGGCCGTGGTGACTGCGGTCGCGCCCGAGGTCAGCCCGGCAGCGCAGTATCCGCAGGACATCGTCAGGATCGGCGGTCAGATGCCGGAGCCGAAAAAAATCAAAGACGTGCGCCCGGTGTATCCGCCGATTGCGATTGCCAGCAAGGTGCAGGGCGTGGTGATTGCGGAGGTCGTGATCGACACGGAAGGCGCGGTGACTGACGCCAAGGTCCTTCGACCGGTCGCGCTGCTCGACCAGGCCGCGCTCGAGGCGATCCGTCAGTGGCGCTTCACGCCGACCGAACTGAACGGCGTGCGCGTCCCCATCGTGATGACCGTCACGGTCGCGTTCCGTCTCGACGAAGACGGCAATCCGATCAATCAGCTGCCGCCGCAGGCGACCGAGGTGCAGCGCAAGGAGTTTGACGAGCTCAGGGCGCGCCTCGCCATGCTCGAAGCCGAACGCGCAGCCGCGCCGCTGGTGGATCGTCCGGCCCCGACCTGGACGGAAGGTGACGCGCCCCTCCGCATTGGCGGCAACATCAAAGAACCGAAGAAGATCAAAGATGTGCGCCCGGTCTATCCGGAGATCGCCCTCAACGCCCGCGTTCAGGGCATCGTCATCATCGAAGCCCAGATCGATCGGGACGGCAAGGTCAGCAATGCGCGTGTGATTCGTCCGGTCGCGCTGCTTGACGATGCGGCGATCGACGCGGTGATGCAGTGGGAGTTCGAGCCGGTACTGCTCAACGGCCAGCCTGTGCCGGTCATCATGACGGTCACGGTGAACTTCACGCTGCGGTAGTTCCTGGTAAGGTCGGCTGGTTTTCCTAAAACGTAGTGGTCACTTTTTCGCTGGTCAAGTGTTTCGGAGGCTGTAATGGGTGAGATGGATCTGGTGCACATGTGGGAACAG
>CAZLJG010000573.1:0-1566 GCA_964559545.1 uncultured Solibacteraceae bacterium
GGCGACGTCCAGGATCCAGATGTCACGGCTGGTGCCCTGCCGCTCGTCACGTTCCACCGCCACGCGCAAGTCGTCCGGCGACAGACTCGGATTCCTCCAGTCGCCGTCGCCAGCGACCTCGCCGAGCTTCGCGCCGTCACGCGAATACCAGGCCAGCCGCCGGGTCTCAACGCCTCGGCGCCGGAACGCAATCAATCCTCCAGCTACGGTGTAGTTCGATCCTGTCGCGCCGTTATATGCGCCAATCTCCGTCAGAACGACGGGTTCGCCACCGAGCGTGCGGGTGGTCAGATCGAATGGTTGCGCGAGCAGGCTGGTGCCGCGCACAAACACCAGGTGCCCGTCCGCGTACGTCGCGTCGCGTCCGGTCCCCAGTGGCACGACGACGTCGGACTCCAAGTCTGCAATCGCAAGCCCAGAGTCCTGGCTGACCTGCAGCGCGCCAGACACCAGGTAGTGCCGGCCGTCCGGGAGAAAGCGCGGCCGGAAGCCGGACGTCTTGAGGTCGATGGGCGCCGCGCCGCCTCTGGCGTCCACACGTTTGAGCGGAACGCCGGACTCGGTCGCAAACACGATCACATTCTGGGAGTTCCACGTGCCGCCCGTCCGCCCGCCTGGCGCGTCACAGAGAACCCGCACGCGGCCGTTCGCCACCGTCACGACCTTGAGGCGCCCGCCCGAGAAGAAGCCAATCTGCGTGCCGTCGGGTGACCAGAACGGACTACCCGCGTCGTCAGTGCCGGCCAAGGGGGCCATCACGTTCGACTCGAATGTCCGAAGCCAGAGTTGTGACTGTCCCGCACTGTCTGTTGCGGTCAAGGCAAAGCGCAGTCCATCCGGTGACAGCGCGCTCGTTCCCCTTGTCACGTATCCGGGTGGTGCGGCGATGTCCACTTCAAGCGCACGCGGCAACTCGGGCGTGGGCTGGAGGGACCACGCCGCAGCGGTGGTCAGAGCGACGGCACCGAGCACGGCGCCTGCAACGAGCATCCAGGGCTGCTTCTGGCGGACGGCGGGAAGGTCCTTGGCTACCGGTGAGACGCTGCTCCCCGATCGCGAATCCGATCCCAGCGCCTGCAACGCAAATGCGAGATCGCTTGCCGATTGGAAGCGGGAAGCCGGAGCCTTCTCCAGACACCGATCAACCACACGCGTGAGCGTGGGTGGCACAGCGATGCCACTGTCGCCGATGTCGGCCGGCGGGTCTTTCAGAATCGCCGTCATGGTGTCGGCGGCCGTGTCGCCGAGAAACGCACGCCGGCCTGCGAGCATCTCGTACAGCACGGCCCCGAAGCTGAAAATGTCCGCGCGGTGATCGACAGCCTGACCGCGCACCTGCTCCGGCGCCATGTAGCCAATGGTGCCGACCACCATGCCAGGCTCCGTGCGCGGGGAGAGCACGGTGCTCGAGGCACTCGAGGACGAACTTTCCGTCAATTTGGCCAGGCCGAAGTCGAGAATCTTGACGCGATCCTCGCCAGTGACGAACACGTTCTCCGGCTTCAGGTCGCGATGGACGATGCCCCGGGCGTGCGCGGCCGCGAGCCCGGACGCAATCTGCGACGC
>CAZLJG010000574.1:0-1563 GCA_964559545.1 uncultured Solibacteraceae bacterium
AGTCGAGATCACCATCAGCATCGACGTCCCCGAACTCAAGATCGCCAATACTCGCAGGGCGCTGCGGTAGCTGCGTCGAGGTCACCTCGCGAAAGGCCCCCGCGCCGAGACCGAGGTACAGCCGACTCTGCGTCTCGTACGTGGTGCCAACGAGGATGTCGATATGACCGTCGCCGTTGACATCTCTCGCTTTGATGACCCGCGCCAGATCCGGCGTCGGACCGAAGACCGCCGCGCTGCGATCCTCAAAACCCAGCCGGCCGCCACGATTGATGTACGCGCCGTTCTGTTCAGGCTTGCCCGGGGTGGAATAGTCGCCGCCGTTGGCGAAGAGCAGGTCAGGCCGACCGTCGCCGTTCAGGTCAGCGACCTCCACCTTGTTGGTCCAGGTCGCGGTTTCCGGAAGGGGGTTTGGTGTGGCTTCCACCCACAGTGGCGGAGCCTGGGCGGTCGACAGCACCACCAGGAGAAAAAGACCGGCGACGGACTTTGGCATGCGCGCGGATTATACGCGCTATGACTTCGGCTGCAGGACCACGTAGGCCGGCAAGCCGACCGCACCGATGCGCTGCATGAGCGCGCTCGTCGCGGGGTTGTCCAGGTCTTCCGACTGGACTTTGATCTTCACGTAGCCGGCCAGTGCCTGCACAACCGTCGGATCCTTCAGCGTCGTCTGGTCCATCACCAGGCAGTTCTTGCACCACGTGGCCCAGAGGTCGAGCAACACCGGTTTCTGATCCCGCTGGGCCTCACTCAGGCCGGCCGCAAGCGACGAGTGCCAGCCGCTCTTGAGCATTTCATCCACACTCGACGACACTTCGGTGCCGTCCACCATGCGGTTCTCGAAGAGCGTGTACGCCAGATAGCCGTAGTAGATCGCCGTGCCGATGATCATCACGCCGAACACCTGCTTGACGCGCACCATCCATGCGCCCGGCTTCGGCAACGCCGCCATCCCGGCGCCGGCAATCGGCCACGGAATGGCCATGCCAAGACCGAGCACAAACGGCAGTGCCAACGCGACCTGCGACCCACCGGCGTACAGGTCACTCGCGAACAACACGACCTGAATCACCACAGGCGCCACACACGCGCCGGCCAGCAGCGCCGCCACGCCCCCCATCGTGAACGCCAGCGCGACACTGCCCTGCTGCCCCGCCTTCGGCTGGAACATCGTCGAAAACTTCGAAAAGTCGATCAGGAGCACGTCGAACATCGCGAGACCAAGCACAACGAACACGATGGCGATCGCAAGATTGAACCAGGGCGAGGCGTTGATCCCGCCGAACGCGCCGGCCGTGAGAATCACCACCAGGCCAATCACGCCATACACGAGCGTCATCGCCGCTCCATAACTGGCGCCCAGAAGAAACCCCCGCTGGCGGGAGCCCGCCCGCGCGCCGGCGCCGATGATCGCGAGATTGATCGGGATCATCGTCAAGACACAGGGCGTCAGATTGAGCGCGAGCCCACCGAGCAATACGATCGCCAGGATCGCCAGGGGGCCACGCCCATCAAACCAGCCGCTCGGCATCACGCCGGCTTCCGCCGCCGCCAGAAACG
>CAZLJG010000575.1:0-1561 GCA_964559545.1 uncultured Solibacteraceae bacterium
GGCGGCCGGACGTTTGCGCGCCAGCTGCCCGGCATCGAAGGCGACTTCCACGCGATGTGGATCGACCCGGCCAACAGCGATCGGTTCTACATCGGCAACGACAAGGGCGCGTCGGTGACGTACGACCGCGGCTTCAACTTCATCATGTTCGACAACATGGACATCGGGCAGTACTACGCGATTACGGTGGACAACCGCGACCCGTACTACATCTACGGTGGCCTGCAGGACAGCGGCAACTGGGGCGGCCCGAGCAACAGCCGCGACTACAACGGCATCCTCACCGACCACTGGTGGAAGTTCCACTCGGGTGACGGCTTCCACACGACGGTGGATCCTGAGGATTGGACGACGGTGTTTACCGAGACGCAAAACGGCAGCGTGCGTCGTCTTGATGCGGAGTTCCGTCAGACGGGCACAAGCGTGACGCCGCGTCAGCCGTCGATCCTGAACTTTGATGAGGTGGCGAAGCGTGAAGGCGCGGCACCGAGCTTCCGTTACAACTGGAGTTCGCCGCTCATTCTCTCGCCGCACGATTCGAAGATCGTCTATCTCGGCAGCAACTATCTGTTCCGCAGCACCGACCGAGGTGAGAGCTGGTCGATCATCAGTCCTGATCTCTCGACGAAGGACCCCGACTACACCACACCGGCGCCTCCAGGGTTCATGGGTGAACGTGGTGGCGCCGAAACGCACGCGACGCTCATTACGGTGGTTGAGTCCTCGGTGCGCCCTGGTGTCATCTGGGCGGGGACTGACGACGGCAACGTGCAGGTGACACGTGATGCCGGAGTGACGTGGACCAACGTGCGCGGAAACATCCCGACGACGCAGGTGCCGGCGCGCACGTGGGTGAGCCGCGTGGAGCCGTCGCATTTTGACGCGGGCACGGCGTACGTGTCCTTCGATGCGCATCGCACCGGCAACTTCAAGCCGTATGTGTTCAAGACCACAGACTTTGGAGCGACCTGGACGAACATCACATCGAATCTGCCGCAGCGTGACCCGGTGTACGTGGTCAAGGAAGATCTCAAGAATCCGAACCTGCTGTTTGTGGGCACCGAGTTCGGCGTGTATGCGTCGATTAATGGCGGAGGCGCGTGGCACAAGATGATGACCGGCATGCCGACGGTGGCCGTCCATGACCTCGTGATTCATCCCCGCGACAACGACTTGATCGCCGGCACCCACGGTCGAAGCCTGTGGATTCTCGACGACATCACGTCGCTGCAGCAGTTGACGCCCGCCGTACTCGCGTCGAACGCCCACGCATTCAGCAACCGAGTGGCCACGGTGTGGAAGGCTGTGAGTCGCGGGGCGACGCGTGGCCACCTGGTCTTCCAGGGCCGGAATCCGCTGACGATGTCGCAGAGTGCGCCGCTCAATTCGCCGACGGAGATCCGGAACTCGGCGACGGTCAGCTTCTACGTCGGTCGCGTTCCCGAGGGACCGGCGAAGATTGAAATCACGAGCAGCGACGGCGCGCAGACCTTCACGACGGACATTCCGGTGAAGCCGGGCATCAATCGTTACTTCTGGCCGCTGTCCTTCGCCGCGCCTG
>CAZLJG010000576.1:0-1559 GCA_964559545.1 uncultured Solibacteraceae bacterium
AGCGAGTTGTCCGCCACAGCGGGGGACGCGAGGGTCATCTCGTCGAGCGAGTTCTGCGCGATTTCCTTGTACTCGGCGCCTGGCTCAACCACGATCATCGTGCCCTCCTCGTCGAGGAAGTACAGGTGGTTGCCGACGACCAGCGGGGACGCCGAGAACGTGTGCCCGATGCCGCCGACGCGGGCCTTGTAGAGTTCCTTGCCGGTTTCCGCATCGAGCACGGCCATGATGCCGGTGTCGTGCAGCAGATACAGACGGCCACCGGCCAGGACCGGGGACGGCGTGTAACCCGACGCGCGTGGGTGAGACCACGCGATGAACGTGTTGGACGTCTCCTCGGGTTTCAGGGAGATGTCACCCGATGCGCCAGGCCGAATGGCAAAAAACGGCCGGCTTGCGTCACCGCCCTGCGCGCCCGTGCCGACATACAACATTCCGTTTGCTGAAAACGCCGACGGCGTCGGCATCGTCGTTCCCGGAATCACGATGCGCCAGAGTTCGGTGCCGTCGAGGGCGTAGGAGCGAACGGACCGATGGCCGGTCACCACCACCTCCGTGCGGGCGGCGTGTTTCCAGATGTACGGCGTGTTCCAGGACGAGTGGAGAAGGCCCTCGGATGCACGCGCGGTGCGCCAGAGTTGTTCGCCGGTCTTTGCATCCAGCGCCGTGAGGTACGACTCCTGTTCGCTGTCCTGCAGCAGGAAGACCTTGCCGTCGTGCACGACCGGGGATGAGGCAGTGCCGAAGTCAAGATAGATGCGCTGGGGTGGCCACGTCTTCTTCCAGAGCGGCTTGCCGTCGAGGGTGAATGCGAACATCCCGATGTTCTGGCCGAACGACACGTAGAGGCGCTCGCCGTCGGTGAATGGCGTTTCCGAGGAGTATGTGTTCTTGCGGTGGCGTCCGCCAAAGGGGAGTCCCTTGTGCACCTCGCGCTCCCAGAGCAGCTTGCCGGTCGGGGCGTCGAATGCGTAGAGGACGTAACGAATCTCGTCCGACTCTTCGGGGATTTCGTTGTCGCGCTCGCGCACGAGCCGGTTGACCTCGGCGGGCGGCACGCCCTTCGCGCGCAGTTCCGCAATGTAGTCGTTGCCATACAGGCCGGGCGACGGCTGTTTGAACGGTTTGTTGCTGATGGCGGACGTCAGATACACGACGTTTTTCCAGATGACCGGCGACGACCAGCCCCGGCCGGGCACATCCACGGCCCACCGCACGTTGTTTGCCTTCGACCAGGTGGTCGGAAGATTCGCTGCCGCCGCCACGCCGTTGGCGTTCGGCCCACGGAATCCCGGCCAGTCGTCCGCCGGTGCCGTCGCCCAATTGGTCACCACCGTGACGGCCAGCATCCCGGCCACCAGCCCCATCCGCCGCGCAAGACCTGATTGCATGGCTACCACGATACCCGGAGCGTCGCCCCGGGCGCAGTCCGGATATCGAGCTCGCGTCCAGACCACTTTCCGGACAGCAGGACCCCCAGGACCACAACCTTTCAGACGCTCCTTCCGTCCAAGCCTTCCACTAGAACTTCTGGTGAAGATGCACCAGAACATCTGATG
>CAZLJG010000577.1:0-1551 GCA_964559545.1 uncultured Solibacteraceae bacterium
GATGATTTCGATGCCTTCAAAGTTCTCAGTGACGAAGTCGAAGCGGGTGGAGCCGGGCGCGGAGGCTTCGAAGCGCGCGAGCGTGCCTTCGACGCGGCCGACAAACAGGTCGAGGTGTTTGTCACAGTCGATGTCCACGAGCCAGGGGATGTTCTGGCGGTCCATGAACACGGGCTCGTTGTCGCTGTCGCGCAACACGTCCACGTATTCGAGCTTCGCGGCGGTTTTGGTGCCGACGTTCTTGTAGAAATGGATATTGCTGAAGGGCTTTTCGCAGATCAGGTCAACAAGGCCGTCCTGATCAATGTCCACAAAGCGATACCACTCGCCGATGTTGATGTTCTGGTAGTTGTTTGTGCGCCACTCATACCGCGGCGCCTTCGCCGAGCCCGTGTTCTCAAAGAACCACAGCTGGCTCGAATATTCCTGAATAAACAGATCGAGGTCGGCGTCGCCGTCGATGTCCACAAACTGCGGCCGCGGCACGTCCAGGCCGCCGATGAACGGCAGGGCCAGTTCGCGGCCGTCAGCGTCGAGGACGGGGAAGGGGGAGACGACGCGGTCGAATACAGCCGGGCTGAAGCCCGGCTGCTCCGAGTGCGTACCAAGAACAGCGATTGCGAAAATGAGGAGCCGGGCTAACACGGGCGGCTACCGCGCGATGCCCATGCCGGTGAGGTTCTTGCCCAGCAGGAGCGATTTGACGGTGGCGCCGGTGGCGACGTCGATGACCGAGAGCGACGCCGTGCCGTCGGCGCCTGGCATGACGTGGCCGGCGTGGGCCGGGTCGGCCATGTGGTCCATCTTGTTGTTGTTGGTCACGAAGGCCAGCTTGCCGTCGGCAGAGAACACGACCTGGTGCGGCTGCTGGAACGACTCGCTCGTGATGCGCCGCGTCTCTTTCCACGTCGCCGTGTCGATGACGGCGATGGTGTTTTCCATCTTCACCGGCACCCACACCGAGCGACCGTCCGGCGTGAACACCGGATCAAACGCCATCTTGCCGAGTGGGATCGATGACTTGAGCGCGGGCTTCGCGGCGTCGGTAAGGTCAAACACCAGCAACTGGCCGGAGACTTCGGTGGATCCGACGAGCGTCTTGCCATCGGGCGACACGGCGAACTGCACGAACGAATGCGTGGGACCAGCGACCGACACAAGGTTTACGCGTTCGTTCGTCAGATTCACGCTGGCGATCTGGTTGGTGCCGAGGCTGCCGGTATAGGCGAACGTGCCACCAACGGCCATCGGATGCGGACGCGGAAACACCACGTCCACCTCGGTGCCTTCCATCGTCGCGCGATCGATGACGGCGACACGCTTCGGCGGATTCACGGCACTCATCGACCGCGTGACCACCAACTGATTCGCCGATGACAACGCGAGCATCCCCGGCGTTTCCATCGTGAATCGGCCGACGATTTCATTCGCCGCGTTGAACTTCACCACCGTGTTCGCGCCAATCAGCGACACATACCAGTGCCGCCGGTCGGGCTCCACGACGATGAAGTGCGGCTTCGCCGTGGCGGGGAAGCCCAGCTTCTGCAGGTC
>CAZLJG010000578.1:0-1546 GCA_964559545.1 uncultured Solibacteraceae bacterium
ATCAGTCGAATCACACAACCTCTTTTGGATACGCGCGAATGCGGATGGCGGGCGGTGAGCCGACCGCGTTTGTCACCTGCACCCGCACGCGCGTGATGGGGCGTCGCTCGAGAATGGCGTCGATCTTCGCGTAGCCGATCGTGCTGCCCTGCGAGAGCGGCAACCACTGCTGGCCGTCATGACCGGAGACGACGTACTGCGCCACTGATTGTCCGCCCGTGATGTCTTCCTCCAGACGAATCCAGCCCAGCGGCGCCGGGCGAGACAACTTCACATCGTCAAAGGCTGTCGCCGACGCGAGGTTCTCACCGAACATGCGGACGAGCCGGGACTGCAATCCGGAAAGCCGCTGCACATCCGCGTCGTGCAGAAGACCCGCCGGCGTGGGCGGCACGTTGAGCAGCAACTTCGAATTGCGGCCCACCGACAGCGTGTACAGCTGCGCCAATCGGTCAACCGTCTTGACGCGCGCATCTTCGGCCGGATGGTAGAACCAGCCAGGCCGAATGGACGTGTCGCATTCGGCAGGACGCCACACCGTGCCGTCGCGATCGCCGTGTTGCAGCGCGTCGATGATGCCGGGGCCACTGACGCCGGGCGCAGGCACACGCGCCGGATCCACTGGCGACCAGCAGGGATCACCAGCGGTGCCGGCTTCGTTGCCACTCCACCGCACATCGGGTCCCGCGTCGGAAAACATGACGGCGTTCGGCTGCAGGCGTCGCACGGTGGACCACACACGCGGCCAGTCATAGACCTGGCGCTTGCCGTTGGGCCCTTCGCCGTTGGCGCCGTCAAACCACACTTCGACCAGTGGGCCGTAGTTGGTCAGCAGTTCGGTGAGTTGCGCGATGTAGACGTCGTTGTAGCGATCGGAATCGCCGTAGGTGGGATGGTTACGATCCCAGGGTGAGAGGTAGAGGCCGGCACCGAGGCCTTCGGCGCGACACGCGTCCACAAACTCCCGCACGAGATCTCCGCCACCGGCGCGCCACGGGCTCGACGCCACCGAGTGCGTCGTCGTCCGCGTAGGCCACAGGCAGAAGCCATCGTGATGTTTGGCGGTGAGAATCAGCGCGCGGAACCCGCCAGCCTTGGCCGCGCGCGCCCACTGTCGTGCGTCCAGGGCCGTCGGCGCGAAGATCGAGGGGGACTCTTTCCCGTCGCCCCACTCGCGATCGGTGAACGTGTTGACGCCGAAATGGATAAAGAGCGCGAGTTCGTCGCGCTGCCACTGGAGTTGGGATGGAGACGGGCGCGGGCGCAGGGACTCAGAAGGTCCTGGGGTCCAGAGGTCCAGGAGTCCAGGGGTCCGGGAAAATCCTCGGCTTCCCAGAGCCAACGCTGCGGCACTGACAAACTGTCGTCGTGAAATAGGCATGCCCGCTGGGCGGGCATCGTAGCACCGTCTTGGGAGGCGCCGGGCTTCGGAGCACGCAGGCGTTAGCCTGCGTGAGACCCGGGGGCTAAAGCCCCCGGGCTCCATTCTGTACTACCCCTCAATCGTGATCTGCCGCGGCTTCGCTTCGGCGCGCTGTGGCAGCGT
>CAZLJG010000579.1:0-1544 GCA_964559545.1 uncultured Solibacteraceae bacterium
ACCGGCCATGCTCCCACGGCCGTGGCCGTCGTCGCGATGCGACCAACCGGGATGTGCGACACCATGACGCCATCGGTGTCTCCGGTCGCCGGCATCCACGCGCGCGCGTTGCCATGGACATCAAATGCCGCGCTTGGGGCCCAGCGCACGGCGCGCAGCAGCGCGAAGCCACCTTCGATGGCGCGCACCCGGGCCATCAATGTATGCACGGGATCGATGCCCCTCCAGTCGGACGACGGGAGGACCACCAGGTCGGCGTTGGCCAGTGCGTGCTCCAGAGCCATGGCGGGGAAGTCGTAGTCGTAGCAGATGGCGCCACCCACGCGGCCATAGGGCCGTTCAAGCACGCGCAGTGGCCCTGTGCCTCGAATCGAAGGCTCTCCCGGGACCGGGTGGTGTTTCTGGTACTCGTCGAGGATCTCGCCGGTGTCGCTGATGAAGAGGTACTTGTTGTCGAACAGGACCGTCGTGGTGCCTTCAAGCACGGCGTAGGCGAGCACCAGATCGATGCCGAGCTCGCGGGCGATCGAGGTCGCGCGAGAGGTGAACGCGTCCTCTTCGTGCGGCTGGATGACCGTCGCGATCTCGTTCCAGACGACAAGTCGGGCGCCACGCGCCGCCGCCACGCGTGTGCGGTCGAAGAGGGCGTCGGTATTGGCGGCCAGCGCCTGCGCGTCGGGCAGACCGCGTTCGGTGGGCCCGACCGCGGTCACCACGGCGGCCACAGGCACACTGCGGCCGGTCACCGGGCGGTTCATCCTGACCGTGCCCCACAGCAGCACGCCGATCAGCACGGACGTCAGGACGACCACGTGCCGGATGCGCGAGGTACGCGAGACGATGTGGGCCGGTGCGCCGATCAACATGGCCATCGTGCCGGAGGCCCACGACATCAGCGCACCGATGCCCGCCAACCCAGCGACAGATGCCACCTGCAACAGCGCCAGCCACTCGACCTGGCTGTTGGCGGTGGCCATCCAGGCACCGAACTCAGAGGCGCCGTAGCCCACCCAATCAAACGTGACCGTGCCGGCCACGTAGGCGAGCAGCCCCGCGCGTTCTCCGAGGCGTCGTCGCACGATTTCGCTGACGCCGATGGCGGCAAACCGCAGCAGGGCCAGGGGCGGAGCGAAGCCAATCACTCCAATTACGGGCACCGGGGGCGTGGCGAACATCACACATTGCATCGCGAAGCCGAACAGCAACACGCCGAAGATCGCCGACCAGGCGCGCCACCCCTGCGCCTGACGTGCGTACAACAGGAACGGCACCGGCGCGACCCACGCGAGTTCGCCGATGCCCCACCGCGGTCCAGTCAGCACCGTCGTCAAACCACCAAGTCCAAGAAGCACCTTTGTCGTCATCACTCCTCCGTTTCTCCTTCGGGAAGACTCTACGGAGGCGGACGAAGGGGTTCTTGACCACGAACGCCATTCCCTTGACCCGGGCTGTCAAAGTAGGATTTCGCCGATGTTCCGGGCGACTGTTGCGACGACGTCGAGCCGCGCGCTGCTGGCCGCGTGTGATCAACTGGCGCTGGAGTC
>CAZLJG010000580.1:0-1544 GCA_964559545.1 uncultured Solibacteraceae bacterium
GAACGACGGTACCCGGACGTTGTGAGACGAGTGCCTCGGTGACGGCCTCGCGCAGACTCGGCACCGCGCGAAAGATACCGCCGGCAAGAATGATGGGGCCGGTGGACAAGCCGAGCCGATCACCGACGGCCAACGCCGCCAGGCTCAGTTCGCGGGCGCCGGTTGCAATCAATCGCTGCGACCACTCATCGCCTTCGTTTGCCGTGGCTTCAACCAGCGACGCAATCGCCGCGACGGTCGAGGGCTTGAAGCGCCCGTAATAGATCTCGCGGACAAGGTCCTGCGGTCGCGCGACCTGATAGTGTGCGAGCACGCGAGGGGTCAACGGGGTCGCCGGGCCTCGTCCGTCGGAGGCACGCAGGACGGCGCGCAGCGCCTGGCGGCCAATCCAGTACCCGCTCCCCTCGTCGCCGAGCACGTAGCCCCACCCACCGGCTCTCGCGGCACGCCCTCGATCGTCGCGTCCGTACGCAATCGACCCCGTGCCCGCAATGATGACCACACCCGGCGCGCCGGGTGCGCCGGCCTCCAGCGCGATCAACGCGTCGTTGACGACGACCACCGGGCATCGGGGCACCAGACGCGACAGGATCCCGCGCACGATGCCGGCGTCCTCCGGTCGATCCACGCCGGCCATGCCGATGCACGCACTGGTCGGCCACGCGTCGGCCTGCATGGTGGCGGCCTGAATGACTTCGTGCAGGACTTTCTCAACCTGCAACTCACCGGCATTCTGCAAATTGGCGCCGGGGCCACGCGCCTCAGCGAGCAGGGTGCCCTGTGTGTCGGTCACCTGGCACACGGTCTTGGTGCCCCCAGCATCAATCCCCAGTACGGCCATCGCGTGTGTCAGCGTATCGCATTGACACCCCACGAAGGCGGCTGGTAGCGTGTGAAAGTTCTGATGGGTGTTGGTTCGCGCCGCTGGATCGCCGTCGTCGTTGTCGTCCTGATGCTCGGCGCGTGGCGCCCGACGACGCATGCCCGGTCTGATGAGGATGTGCGCGGCTTGTGGGTGCTTCGCTCGACGTTGACCACCCAGGCACGGATCGACGAGTTGATTCGGACCGCCGTTGATGGCGGCTACAACACCCTGCTGGTGCAGGTCCGCGGTCGCGGCGACGCCTACTACGACAGCCGGATCGATCCCAGGGCCGATGAACTGCGGACACAGCCCGCCGGTTTTGACCCTCTCGACGTGACGATCACGCGCGCCCATGCGTCCGGGCTGAAGGTGCACGCCTGGTTCAACGTGAACCTCGTGGCGAGCGCGACCCTCATCCCTCGCGCGCCGGCCCACATCGTGGTGCGGCAGCCGGACTGGTTGATGGTGCCGAGGGCCCTCGCCGGACCGCTCTCGCGTCTGAATCCCCGCAATGCCGGGTATGTATCACAGCTCGCCCGATGGACCCGCAGTCAGAGCGCCACAGTGGAAGGCCTGTTCCTGTCGCCGATTCCGGAGGGCGCCCAGCAATACACACTGTCGGTGGTTCGCGACTTGCTCGAGCGGTATCCGCTGGATGGACTGCACCTCGATTACATTC
>CAZLJG010000581.1:0-1543 GCA_964559545.1 uncultured Solibacteraceae bacterium
AGCACGATGTCTCCAGGACCGGCTTCGGAGGCGATGACCTGCACGATGGTCGCCACATCAGGGAGATGCCGGGCCTTCCGGCCTCGCTGGTGCAGGGTGTTCACGATCGCCTCCACATCCAGCCGCTCATCGTCGGGTAAGGTTGCGCGGAAGACCGCGGCGAGGATCACTTCATCAGCGCCGGATTCCTCGAAGGCGCGCAGAAAATCGTCCTGGAAGATACGTCGGCATGAGGTGGCTGAGCGCGGCTCAAACACCGCCCACACACGACGGTCGGGATGCGTCGACTTGACCGCACGAATGGTCTCGAGAATCGCCGTCGGGTGGTGCGCAAAGTCGTCGTACACCGAGACACCACGCACTTCGCCGCGCTTCTCGAGACGGCGACGCACGCCCTGGAACTCGCGCAGGCCCTTGCGCAACGTCTCGGGCGAGAGGCCCACGATGTGCCCGACCGCCAGTGCCGCCAGCGAGTTCCGCACGTTGTGCTGCCCATAGAGCGGCACCTCGAAGTGCCCCATCGGTTCACCGAGGTGTGTGACTTCGAATCGCGTGAAGTCACCACTTGCCACCAGTTCGCTCGCGCGCCAGTCGGCATTCGGCGCAAACCCAAAGGTCACGACGGGCGAACGCGCCAGCGTGGCCAGGCGGCTGGCCTCCGGGCAATCGGCTCCGAGGATGAGATGGCCGTTCTGCGGGATCAGATTCACGAAGCGGCGGAACGCCGTGCGCAGCGACTCCATGTCCGGATAGATGTCTGCGTGGTCGTATTCGATGTTGCCGACGACCGCGATGTCCGGCAGATACTTCAGGAACTTGGCCGTCTTGTCGAAGAAGGCGCTGTCGTATTCGTCGCCTTCGATCACGAAGTCGCGTCCACTCCCAAGGCGGTAGCTGCCATCGAAGTTGTTGGCGATACCGCCGACGAGCAGGCTTGGGTCTTCCCCACCGGCCGCCAGCACCCATGCCGCCAGCGACGTGGTGGTGGTCTTGCCGTGGGTGCCGGCGATCACGATGGAGCGCCTGTCCCACAGGAAGTGCTCTCGAATGGTCTCAGGCAGCGACAGGTAACGGACCTTGCGGTCGAGGACGGCTTCCAACTCCACGTTGCCGCGTGAGATGGCATTGCCCACAACCACGGTATCGATATCACCGGTGATCTGCTCGGCGCGGTAGCCGTCGAAGACGCGAATGCCCTCGCGCGCCAGGAAGTCGCTCATCGGTGGATACACGCCGTGGTCAGAGCCCTGCACGTCGAGGCCACGCGCTTTGAGCATGGCCGCCAGCGTCGCCATGGCCGTGCCGCACACGCCGATGAAATGCACGCGTTTCATTACGTCATTGCCTCATTGCCCCATTGCCTCATTGCCCCATTACGGGAGACTCGGTAATCACGACGCGTGGTGTGCCGCCTGCTATCACGCGCGTGTGCGCACCGAACGGCAGCGTCACAAGCGGCGTGGTGGTGTGCCCGGACGGAAACCCCATCAACACCGATCCGGGAAACGCCGACAACGCATCTGCGACCACGGCGCGCCCGGTC
>CAZLJG010000582.1:0-1531 GCA_964559545.1 uncultured Solibacteraceae bacterium
CGGCCGGCGGCAAGACCGGCACGACCAACGACTACAAGGACGCGTGGTTCGTCGGATTCACGCCATCACTGGTGGCGGGCGTCTGGGCCGGCTTCGACGAACCGCGCCAGATCGCACCAAACGGCTACGCCACCGGCTTGGTAGTGCCGATCTGGGCACGGTTCATGCGTGAGGCCACCAAGGGCCATCCAGCCCGCTGGCTGAGTGTCCCCTCCGACGTCAACAGCGTCCAGGTCTGCCTGCGCTCAGGCCTGCTCCCCACCAACGGATGTCACACAGCGACGGTGACCGCCGACGGCGAGTTCGAGGAGCATGTGGGCTTCGAATTCTTCAAGGACGGCACCGAACCGCACGAGTTCTGCACCCTGCACGGTGGGCGCGGATTCTTCGAGCGCTTCGGTATTCGGAAAGCCGCCTGCGCGATTTTTGGTTGTTGAGCCCTACACCACCGCGCGATACAGGTAGTACGCGAGGGGGATCAACGCGCCGACAAGCACGAACCATTTGCCGCGGCCTTTGAGGCCGGTCTTGCCCCGGAGCACGAACATCCCTGAGATCGCCATGAAGATCAGCGCGATCGCATAGAGGTCCGCAATCACCGTCCACACGCCTTTGGTGGCGTTGAGGTGCATCTGGTTCATTTCGAAGAGGACGGGCCGAGGCCGCACTTCGTCCACGATGACCTGCCCGGTGGGCACGTCGATGAGGTAGGTCTTCTCTTTCAGAAAAATTTGCAGGGTGTCAGGGTCGGGCCGGAAGGCGTTGCGCGGCTCTTCGGTGATGCCGAGCCGCGGCAACGCTTCCTTCACCATCCCGTCACGGTCGGTCGCCGTCAGCGGCGCGATCGTGAGTGCCGTCTTCTGCTGACGATACGACGGGTTCCAGTCGGCCATGTGGTTAATGGCCAACCCCGAGATCCCGTACACCAGTGTCAAGGCGACGACCAGATACCCGACATCCCGATGGAGCGTGTTATTCCATCGCCGCCACTTCATTCGAAGTTCCGAAGTTCCGAAGTTCCGCGTCAGAAGACGACGGCGCCTTCGCCCTTGATCATGACGTTGACCTTGGGGCCCTTGACCGTCTTCGGGTCAAACGTGGTCTTCTGTTCCTTCGCGTGTTCGTGGCCCTGGGCGATCTGCTGCTCCACCGAGAGCGTCTCGACCGAGATGACGCCTTCGACCTTGGCGTTCATGCCCTTCACGGACATCGGAAACACGATGACGCCGTCTTCCACCTTGAAGCGGATGGTCTGGAATTCCTTGTCGCTGCCAAGCGCCAGCCAGCACCCCATCTGTGCGCACACGTCAACGATCGGGCCCTGCACCTGCACGCGCTTGCCGCTGAACTTCTCGGGGTTCGCGTAGATGTCCGACACCTTCGTCACCTCGGTCAACGTCAACGCCGTGCCGAACTTCTTGTCCTGCGCCGCCACGGCCACCGCCGTCGTCGCCACCACCATCATCACTACTGCCGCTACTGCCTTACGCATTGCACTACCCTCCAAACTGTTTGGCGCCCTGCGGACTCC
>CAZLJG010000583.1:0-412 GCA_964559545.1 uncultured Solibacteraceae bacterium
CCGACACCTCGTCGGCCATCAGGCCGGCGGCGTTGACGACCGGGTCGGCATCGAAACGTTCGAGCGGCGTGATGACCTGCACGTGGTCACCTTCGGGCACCACGCCGAGCACGGGTGAACCTGGCAGGACGTGCCCTCCGAGACGCTCCACTTCGCGCTGCAACGTCTTCACGTAGGCTTCCGCCTCGATCCACGCGGTGTGCGGCGACCATAACGCACGCGTCGCGCGGACGTGGGGTTCTTTCGCGTGCACAAAGGCGGCGTCCACGACCTCGACCTCGACATCGCTGGCGCGGGCGTTGGCGACCAGTGCATCGATCGCGGGTTCCTCGGAGGCTTCGGTGGCGACGACCAGCTTGCCGGACGTGTGGTGGGGCACATTGTGCGTGAGGCAAAACGCCTTCAGGCGATC
>CAZLJG010000583.1:422-1525 GCA_964559545.1 uncultured Solibacteraceae bacterium
GCCTTCCACACAGAGCCGCGCCTTGAGCGATCCGGGCGGGTAATACAGCCCGGCGTGAATGACCCCGCTGTTGTGCGTGGACGTGTCGAGCCCGGCACGACGATGCCGTTCGAGCACGACCACCTCGTGACCCTTCTGCAGAAGCGCCAGCGCTGACGCCAGCCCGACGACACCTGCGCCGATGACGACGATCAAGAGCTTTTCACCATGAAGCTCATGAAGAGCCATGAAGATGAGGACGCCAGGGCTGAGGGCCCGGCGTTGCCGGGCCACGGGAGGGATGAGAGTCCAAGAACGAAAACACCACACCCATTCATAGGGTGCTTTCGTTCTTGGACTCTCATCTCTCCCGCGTGCCGCCGAAGGCGGCACTCAGCCCTCACCTCCACTGGCACTCTCCTGTGTCAGACCTGTCTTTCTTCATGGTCCCTCATGGCCCTTCATGTTGAATCCGGCTTTGGATGCCAGTCGCCAAACGCGCGGCGAGGAGGATGGCTTCGACCATCGAGCCGGGGTCGGCGATGCCGCGGCGGGCGATATCGAACGCGGTGCCGTGATCGACCGACGTCCGGATGATGGGCACACCGAGGGTGACGTTGACCGAGTGGCCAAACGACAAGAGTTTTACTGGGATGAGGCCCTGGTCGTGGTAACAGGCGACGACCACATCGAAGTCGCCCCGGGCGGCGCGCACGAAGACGGTGTCGGCCGGGAACGGACCCGACACCGTGATGCCGTCTTTCACACATGCCTCGATCGCGGGGCGGATGGTGACCAGTTCCTCACTGCCGAGCAGGCCGTCTTCACCGGCGTGGGGATTGAGGCCGGTGACGGCGATGCGTGGTGAGGGATACCCAAACCGTGGCATCGCGTCGGCGGTCATGCGGATGATGGCGCAGAGCTTGTCCTTCGTGAGCGCGGCTGGTACTTCCGACAGCGGGATGTGTACGGTCGCGAGGACGACGCGCAGTTTCTCGGACCAGAACATCATGCCGGCCTCGGGCACGCCGCAGAGGTGCGCGATGAGGTCGGTGTGACCGCGCCAGGGCAAACCTGCGGCGGCGAACGCGGCTTTGTTGATGGGCGCGGTGACGATGCCGTCC
>CAZLJG010000584.1:0-1516 GCA_964559545.1 uncultured Solibacteraceae bacterium
CCTTCAGGGCGGCCGTCATTGCCACGTTCCTACTATCAACCGCGTGTGCGACGACGCCCTCGCGGTTTCCGATCCGCCACCCACCGATCGCCCCGAATGCGCCGACGCTGGCGCGGATGTGGGACGGCCAGAAGGTATCTTCGCCGCTCTCACCGCTGGTGGACCATGCGGAAGTGCGGCAGCGGGTGATGGCTATTCGCGACGCCGGCGGGTCACTGTTCCGGGTCAAAGAAGAAGGCCGGTCGGTCGAGAACCGCGAAATCTGGAGTGTGTCGTTCGGGCGCGGGCCGTTTGTGGTGTTGATGTGGTCGCAGATGCACGGCGACGAACCCACGGCGACCTCGGCGCTGTTTGACCTCTACGAGTACATCCGCCGGCATCAGCATGAGCCCGCGGTGGCGTATCTGCTGGATCGGCTCACCGTACATACCGTGCCGATGTTGAATCCGGACGGAGCCGAACGGTTTCAGCGGCGGAACGTCCAGAACATCGACATCAACAGAGACGCGCTGGATCTGGCGACACCCGAGGCTCGGCTGCTCAAGTCGCTGCGGGATTCGCTCACTCCGAAGGTCGGGTACAACCTGCACAACCAGAACTGGCGCACATCGGTCGGCCCGCCGATGAAGGGCGCGGCCATTTCGTTGTTGTCGGTGGCCTACGACGAGGCGCGCTCGATGAACGAAGGTCGCGTGCTCACCAAGAAACTTGGCGCGGTGATTCGTGATTCGCTCGAGCCGTATGCGCTCGGTCGCATTGGACGGTACGACGATTCGTTTGAGCCGCGTGCGTTTGGCGACCAGTTGACGCTGGCGGGCACGCCGGTGCTCCTCATCGAAACGGGGCCGTGGCCCGCTGTCAATCCCGATCCGATGCTCGTGAAGCTCAACTACATTGCGCTGGTGCGGTCGCTGCATGCGCTGGCGGACGGATCGGTCCATCAGGCAGACATTGCCCGGTACGACTCGTTGCCTGAGAACTCCGGTGGCGGATTCCACACCGTGATTCGCGGCGTGACCGTGACGCGTCCTGATGCCGAGCGGCCGCAGGTGATGGACGTGGGTCTTGTGGGCGTGCGTCGTGTGCGGGTTGAGGACGGCAAGCGCACGGCCGTGTTGAATCTCACGGTGGTCGGTGCCGGCGATCTGACCGCAGCTGCAACGTCATTCGACATCAATGCCAACGGGCAGGTGCTCGCCCGTCGCACTCCTGGCGCCGCTGTTGGTGCCATTGTGTCAGTGCCGGCTGCGGATTTGGTGATCGCCACCGGCGCCACGGTGCCGGCTGATCTCATGTTGCTCTCACCGCAGCCCGATGGACGGTACCGGGTCGAACGTATTGTGGCCGCCGAGGTGGTGCTCGGGGTGAAGTGAGAGGAGGCGAGATGAAAACCGGTCTTACGGCAGGTGGTGGCCTGCTTCTCGGAATGCTCGTGGGGATCATCTTCGGCAAGATCGCGCTCGGTATGGTCTTCGGGCTGTTGTTCGGGGCCGCGGTTGCGGCAAAGCGGTCGCGC
>CAZLJG010000585.1:0-1515 GCA_964559545.1 uncultured Solibacteraceae bacterium
CGAGCCGCCGCATGATCTGGGAGCGGTGGGCCTCGACCGTCTTGACGCTCAAGTCGAGCAGGCTGGCGACTTCCTTGGAGGTACGTCCTTCCGCGATGAGTTGCAGAATCTCGCGCTGCCGTGAGGTGAGGGCGGGCGCCCGCACGGCCGGGGCCGACACCCGGCCCACGTACTCATCGATCACCTGCCTGGAGACACCGGGCGTCAGGTAGTGGTGGCCATCGGCCACGGATCGAATTCCGAATTCCAGCTCTGCGATATCAGCCCCCTTGAGCACGTAGCCGGAGGCGCCGGCCTGCAGGGCCTGCGCGACGTACTCCTCACTGCTGTGCACCGAGAGAATGATCACGCGGGTGTGTGGCAGGCGGGCGACGATGCGCGCCGTGGCCTCGATGCCGTTCAACATCGGCATCGAAATATCCATCAACACCAGATCCGGATGCAGGCTCTCGGCGAGCGACACCGCTTCCCGGCCGTTCCCGGCCTCCCCCACCACCTCGAAATCATCCGACCGCGCCAGCAGGGCTCGCAGCCCCGAACGCACCAGGGTGTGGTCCTCGGCCAGCAGGATACGAATCGGCCTGGCGAAACTGGTCATGTGCTTGTGCCCTCCCGAATCGGAAACCTCGCGAACACCGTGGTGCCGGAGCCCCGCACGGAGTCCACCCACACCTCGCCCCCCACCATCGCGGCCCGCTCATGCAACCCCAGCAGCCCGATGCCAGTCCGTGCGCCCGCATCCATCTGGCGCGGATCAAACCCGACACCATCGTCGTGCACGGAGACATCCACGCTGTCGGGTCCCTCGAGGACGGTCACCGACACCTCCTTCGCGCGGGCGTGTCGGACGATATTGTTCATCGCTTCCTGCACGAAGCGAAAACAGGCCGCCTCAATTTGTGCGGGCAACCGCAGATCGCCCACCTCGACCTGCAGCGACACACGAAATCCCGCGCGACGCGCAATCCGATCGACGTGTTGGCGCAAGGCCGACGACAGTCCCAGGTCGTCGAGAATCGCCGGATGCAGTTCAAACGAGAGGTCCCGCACGATCCGCAACAATCCGTCCACCGTCCGGATCTGCTCCGCCAGTGGGGCGCGAGCCACCCCGTCGCCGACCTGCACGTGCACACCTTCGAGGCCCATCTTGACCGCTGCCAGCGTCTGCCCGACATCATCATGCAGACCGCGCGCAATCAGGCGACGTTCGTTTTCATGGGCCGTCACCACGCGCCGTGACAATTCGGCCAGACGATCCCGACTCTCCTCCAACGTGGACCTGGCCGCCGCGAGCACCAGTCCCTTCACCGAGAGCAAGCCAAGAAACAGTTGGAGGAGAAACAGGTTGTGGACCGGGGAGAACATCCCGAATGGCCCCGACTGAATGGCCGTGCTCAGCGCGGCAATTCCGGTCACCACCACCGTGGACATCACGGCACCTGCAGCCCCGATCCGCAGCGCAATGACGGCGGTCAGCGGAAACACCGCGTAGGTGTACGGAAGGGGAATCGAGAA
>CAZLJG010000586.1:0-1509 GCA_964559545.1 uncultured Solibacteraceae bacterium
TCGAATGTGGGGCGCACGGAGCCGTCGGTGAAGCGCACGCCGGCGGGCGACCAGGGAATCTCGTGCGGATGGGTGGCGTCGAAGCGCCAGCGCGTCGAGAGCGCGTCGATGCCCCATGCGGCGACAGGACGCACTTCGCCGCGCTCACTCACGCCATTCGCATTCCGGTCGTGCCACAACGCCAGACCGCGCAGCTCGCGCCCGCGCAACTGGCCGTCCCCATCGTCATCCAACGCTCCCAGTGCTTCGTAGCCGTGTCGCCAGAAGGCCCAGAAGGTGACGTTGCCGAAGAGCTGGAGGCCTGAAGTGATTGATACCGCCTGGCTAAAGCCAGGCGGCTCCGATCCAACCCACACGAGCCAGGCGGCGTCGGGCGTGATCCACGACCACCGCTTCGGCCCGGTGCCATCAAGGTCAAACACCACGCGCGCGTCGTCATCCACCATGTCGCTCGCCGTGAGTCCATCACGCAGGGGGATGACGATGGGCGTGATCCAACGGCCGGTGGATTCCAACCTCATGACGCGATCACGCAGTTGCGCGATCTCCGCTGCGTCGCGCGCAGGGTCCAACAGCGGCATGAGATAGTGCGCGGCTTCCTCCGTCACACTGCGCCCACCCATGTAGATGGACGCCTTCGGACCCGACTCGTGCGCCCACGCGGCGTCCACCGCCTGACGCAACACCGCCACCGCCTCCACACGCTCGCCCGCCTGCAGCAGACTCCATCCCAACCCGAGCAACGCGAGCCGATGTTTGGGATCACGCGCCAACACACCGCGATACTCCGCAATCGCCCGCGTGAGATGCGCCCGTGCCGCCGCCTGCTCCTTCGGATCGGTGGTCGTCCGCACCTCAAACTGCCCGTGCGGCATGCCCGGGTCCCCAATCACTGGACGCAACACGCCGCCGGCACTCTGCTGCGCAGGAATCCGAGTCTGCTTCTGCGCATACGCCATCGCATGCACCCGCGCGAGGTTGATGCGCAGATCAAGATCGGTCGGCCGCTCCTTCACCTGCCGCGACAGATTGTCGACCAGACGATCCACAGGGACCTGCTGCACCTCGAGCTGGACGAACTCGGCGGTGAGGGACGCAGAGATCAGAACGCATGCAACAAGGGCCAGGCGCATGGGTTCATTCTGAACGGTCCCGGGGCGGGGGTCCAGGGGGCGTGTGGTACATCAAAGCGTCAACGCCCACGCCGAAACCGCGAGCGACGATGGTATCGTCGTCGTCATACGTTCAGGAGCCTGAGATGGAAGATGCCCTGCAGAGAATTGAGCAGAAACTTGACGCAATGCAGGGAGACCTGACGACCGTCAAGGGTGAGGTGACCGGACTCAAGGGCGAGGTGACGGCCGTCAAGGGTGACGTGACCGGGCTCAAGGGCGGGGTGGCTGAGGTTAAACGGGGCCTCGCGGCAGTCGAGACCCGGTTGGGCAGCGTCGAAGGCGGGCTCTCGGGGCTGACAGAAACGGTCCACCAACAGGGCCTGCGGCAGGAATA
>CAZLJG010000587.1:0-1504 GCA_964559545.1 uncultured Solibacteraceae bacterium
TCCATGAACTGGGACGTCTGGGCATTCCGGATTGTATTTGTCGCCTTTGTCGCGGGGTTTCTCGCGCAGATGTCCACGCGACTGAAACTGATCCAGGCGGCGCCGAACAACTTCACGTTTGACCACCTTGGCGCGCGGATGGATCGGTTCATCAGCGAAGTGGTGTTTCAGTCGAAAGTGATTTCGGCGCGGAAGGCTGCCGGTATCGCGCACCTGGCGGTGTTCTGGGGCTTCGTGGCGTTTGGCGGATACACGACGGCCGAGATGCTGCGGGGGCTCGGCCTCGTGGACGTCACGCACACCACGCCGTTTCTGGTCTACAAGTGGGCGCTGGCGCCGTTTGCGGCCGGCGTGTTGATTGGCATCGTTGGACTGGCGATTCGCCGGGGTATCGTGCGTCCCCCCGGACTGGGCGCGACGGTCTCGAAGGAGTCGCTGCTCATCGCGTTCTTCATCGCGATGTTGATGGTGACCTACTTCGTGAGCTTCGTGTACGAGGCGGACACCATCGGGCGCGTGAATTGGTGGGTACACATGTTGATCATCCTGATCTTCATGGTGCTTCTGCCGAACTCGAAACACCTGCACTTGATCCTTTCACCGGCTGCGGTGTTCCTGAAGTCGCCGATTCTCGGCACTGTTCCCAATCTCGATTTCGAGAAGGAACAGGTGGGGCTCGAGACCGTGAAGGACCTGCCGTCCAAGACAGTGCTGGATGCCTTTTCGTGTGTCGAGTGCGGCCGCTGCCAGGACAACTGCCCGGCCTTTGGCACAGGGAAGCGGTTGAATCCGAAGATGATCCCGCTGCAGAACGAAGCCGCCCTGCTGGCGGGGGAGATGGACAAGCGGCTGCTCGACGTCTACGACCAGGACGTCCTATGGCAGTGCACCACGTGTGGCGCGTGTGAGCAGGCATGTCCGGTCGGCGTGGAGCACCTGCCGAACATCATCGGCGCTCGTCGTGGTCTTGTGTCCAACGGCGAGGCGCCGGAGTTCCTGACGCCGCTGTTCACGAACCTCGAGCGGCGGCAGAACATCTGGGGCCTGATGTACGACCAGCGCGCCAAGTTTGTGCAGTCGGCTGCGCTTGAGACGTTTGATCCGGCGAAACACGAATATCTGGTGTGGCTGGGATGCGCCGGCGCATTCGAGGCGGACTATCAGAAGTCGATGCGTTCGCTCTTCGATTTGTTGCGGTCACGCGGCAAGACGTTCGGCGTGCTGTCGAAAGAACGGTGCACCGGGGACGTCGCGAAGCGTACCGGCAACGAGTACATGTATCAGGAACTGGCGACACAGAACATCGAGGACCTGCGCGCCTGGCAGGCAGAGGGTCGCATCCGCTATCTCGGCATCACCCACTATACGCAGAGCGCCCATGACGAGCTGGAAAGCGTGATGCGTGCGGAGAAGTGGGACGTCGTCCAGATCAACTACGCGCTCGACGATCGCGCCGTCGAACGCCGGCTGCTGGCGCTGGCCGCCGAGCGCGGCATCGCGGTGA
>CAZLJG010000588.1:0-1502 GCA_964559545.1 uncultured Solibacteraceae bacterium
TCCCGAACTGCACGCCGAACTCGGTGCCGTTGTAGATGTCGGAATTGATGTTCGACGTCACCACGTCGAGCCGGCCGTCGCCGTCAAAGTCCGCCAGGGCCACGGAGTTCGGC
The DNA here is from genome assembly GCA_964559545.1 of uncultured Solibacteraceae bacterium. Taxonomy (GTDB): domain Bacteria; phylum Acidobacteriota; class Vicinamibacteria; order Vicinamibacterales; family SCN-69-37; genus SYFT01. Next base: position 114 of record CAZLJG010000588.1, read on the forward strand.
CCTGCGGCTGTGCCGAACGTGCCGAGCGAGGTCAGCTGGCCGGTGCCGTCACCGAGTCCAACGCGCACGCCATTGGACTTCCACGCCACGGACACCACGTCTTCGTTGCCGTCGCCGTTGAGATCGCCTGACGCGATTGAGAATACGTTGCCGTAGAAACCATGCACCGTCGGCGCCCCGAACGTCGGATTGGGGATCACCGGTGCCGTGCGGGTGGGACTGACGGCCAGCCCGACAAGGACAGCGAGCACAAGAACGAGACGGGCTGGGGAGCCGGGTCGCATCATGATTTTTCTCCTCAAACCCGGGAATCCGGGCTTGTGATTCGATTTGGTGCGAGAGGTTCGCACCTGCGGCCACGGGGCGTCCTGCGTACAGCGTTAGGCCTGTCTTTATTTTTCATTTATGGCCGTTTTTGGCCTGATTTCAGGGGATATGCTGAGAGTCCCGTGGCAGGAATTGTCTACGCATGGGAGGGTTGGACCTTCGAACCGGCCGAGTGGCGCCTTGTCAGCGCTGGCGGTGACCCCGTCTCATTGCCCAATCGGACCCTGGACCTGCTCGCACTGCTGCTGAGTCGGGCACCGAGCCTGGTCACCAAGGACGAAATTCTTTCCCAGGTCTGGCGCGGATCGGTCGTGGAAGAGGGGAACATCGCGTTCCATATCGCCACGCTCCGGAAGACCCTGGATGCGGGCGATTCATCGTGCATCGAGACTGTGCGTGGGCGGGGGTACCGGTTCGCCGCAACCGTCGCCCTCCGCGAGCCCGCCCGGGAGCCGACCAATCCGATCGTGGCGCCACCCGGATCGACTGCTGCGCCCGTGCAGAACACGGTCGACATTCCCCGACGGGTGGCACATCGCTCACGATGGCTGCTCCTGACAGCGGCCGGGCTGACGGCGGTGATCGGCGGCGTGGCCTGGTTTTCCCTGACATATGACGCGCCGGTCATTCGATCCGTCACGGTACTGCCGTTGCCGGACGGACTGGCGGACGCCGTCGCCTCCCGCGTGGCGCGGGACACGTCCCTCGCGGCGGTCATTGGATCCTCGGGGCCGGATGGTGAAGACGTGGTGGAGGCTGGCAAACGCCTGAACGCGGAGGCCATTCTGACCATCGCCATCGATCGGACACGCCAACCGTGGCAGGTGTTGACCGAAGTCACGCGCACGCGAGATCAACTGCGATTGTGGAGTTGGCAGTTCACCGTGAATGCAGGAACACCAAGCGTCACCCATGCCGACATCGCCGCGCGCATTGCCGTGGGGCTGGGTCGCCACATGAAGGTTGGTCGTCCTGACGCTGGGCCGACGGTGAACCCCGCCGCCTACGAGCTGTTTCTGCAGGCGCGCGAGCAGTGGCGGCAACGCACACCCCACACGGTGC
>CAZLJG010000589.1:0-1501 GCA_964559545.1 uncultured Solibacteraceae bacterium
CCACCATCGCCACGGCCATCGTCGGCACACTGAGGGCCACCGAGATCCAGAACCGCCGGGTCATGTCGATCAACTCGTGATTGACCGGTTCCTCCGCCGACATGCTCGTGACTTCGAGTTCAAGCGCCATGCCGCAGATTGGGCAGTCGCCGGGTTTTGATTCGCGGATCTCCGGGTCCATCGGACAGATCCAGACCTGGGCACCGGAACCTGAGCCCGAAGGTTCATGGTTCATGGTTACTGGTTCATGGTGCCGTTCTGGGTTCGGGGTGCTGGGTGCCAGGTTCGCTGGGTTCTTGGTGCTGCAGCACGAGTGGCCCGTCGCCGCGGCCGCCGGAGCTGGGGCTGCGCTTGCGGCCTTGAGCAGGTCCTTCTGGCGCCTCTTCTCGAGCCACCCTTCAGGATCACTCTGGAACTTGGTGTTACAGCCGGGACTGCAGAAGTAGTAGGTCGTGCCAGCATGCTCGAATGAGCCGCCCTTGTTCTTTGTCGGGTCCACGGTCATGCCGCAGACGGGGTCAATGTAGGTCATGCTGTAATCACGCAACGGGGTCGGAACCCTTACAGTGGCAGTCCACGCAGGCGTTTTCGGCGCAACTGCGGCAGATCGCCCGTAACCGCTCCCCCAGCAGGCGCCGGGCGCGATGCAGCCGGACATAGGCATTGGTCGTCGTCAGGCCCTCGGCTTTGGCGAGGTCCACCACCGACCGGCCATGCAGATCGACGGCCTCTATGATTTGGATGTACTGAGGTTTCAAGGACGCCAGAGCCCGCAGTGTGCAGCGGCACAGCCGGCCCTTCGGCGTGGGGTCGGGCTCGCGGGTGGGGTCCTTTTCCCACCCCTCCTGCTGACGCCGCTCGACGTCGCGGCGCCGGTGACGATCAATAACGGCATTGCGAAGGACCCGGTAGAACCACGGCACCTCACGGCCCGCGGGCACGTCGGCCGGATGTTCGATGACCTTTGTGAACGCCTGATGCAGCAGGTCCTCCGCGGCCTCGCGGTCACCCACCCGGGCACGGACAAAACTCAGGAACCGTGCGCGATGGGCCAGGAGGATTTCTAACGGCGCCATCCCGCTATCTTTTCATCAGGAGCGCAGTTTCACCAGCGCCTCGCGGATCTGGTCGTGGGACGGAACTCCGTCCCGGTAGAACCGTCAAGTGGGTTGCGGCAGCGGAGGCTTCGGCTCCGCCAGGCCGAACACATCCCGATTGGCGAACAACAGGGTCGGCGTGGGATACCCACGCCGCACGTCGCCGTCCGGCAACGTCTCCAGATCGATGACCGTGAACTCCGCGGGTGGTGTCAGCGAACGCGCAGCGGTCTCCAGGCTCTTTCGCATCTTCTCGGTGTCTGCGCACCCTGCCCGCGTCAGCAGCACGATGGCGCCATCGGGGGAAGGCGCCCCCGCACAGGCCGACATCAGCAGCACGCTCGCGCCAAGCAGGGATCCCAGGCGCACTATCGACTCGCAGGACTGAGCCCGCCGGCCGGACG